>DASPZW010000309.1:0-2840 GCA_035636055.1 Actinomycetota bacterium | reverse complement strand
CCTGGAACAAGCCTTGCAACGGGCACGTCACAAGAAGCGGAAGCAGCGGAGTTCTGGGTCGACGCCGGGACTTCCGGTGATTCGTACCCGCCCCGCCGGAACCTCCACGTTCAATCTTCGGCGCGGAGTGCCGAATCCTTGATGCCCTAGGTGAAAGTTTTTTCATCTGACGGACGCCGGACTGGGGAATCCTTCGAGTCGAGGAGCTACCCCGGACGGGGGACCGTCCGGCCCGAGGGCGTCCAAAGGCTATTCGGGCGTTTATCCGGCAGACTCCCGGCGCTTGCGAAGCTCTTCGGTCAGCTTCGGCACCACCTCGAACAGGTCACCCACGACCCCGAAGTCCGAAAGGGCGAAGATGGGCGAGTCGGCGTCCTGGTTGATGGCCACGATCGTCTTGGCGGTCTGCATCCCGGCCCGGTGCTGGATGGCCCCCGAGATGCCGACGGCGATGTAGAGCTGGGGCGACACGGTCTTGCCGGTCTGGCCCACCTGCGCCGAGTGCGGGTACCACCCGGCGTCGACCGCGGCCCGGGATGCGCCGACGCCCGCGCCGAGTTCGTCGGCGAGCGCCTCGACCAGGGAGAAGTTGGCCGGGTCCTGCAGGCCACGCCCGCCGGATACGATCACCGCCGCCTCGTCCACGGGGGGGCGCCCCGCCGCGCCGGTCGAGACGCGCTCGACGACGACCGCTCGCTTCGCGGCGTCGGAGGTGCTGGCTGGCACCTGCTCCTCCTCCAGCCCGGGCGCACCCCGGTCGGGGGCCTCTTCTGCAGCCACCGCGTTCGCCTTGAGGCAGATCAGATACGGTCCCGAGCGCAGCGTCTTGCGCACAACGAGCGACCCCCCGAAGGCGGCATGCTCCACGACCGGCCGCTCGCCGTCGACGGCGACCGAGATGGCATCGGCCAGCACGCCGAGGCCGAGGCGGGCGCCGATGCGAGCTGCCACCTCCTTGCCGAAGGGGACGCTGGCGAACAGGACGCCCCACGGGTGGCGCTCCCCGATCAGGCCGGCGAGGGTCTCGACCGTCGGGCCTGTCTGGTAGCCCGCGAAGACGTCCGACTCGCTCACGAGCACCCCGGCCGCGCCGAACCTTGCCACCACCTCCTTCGCCCGCGCCCAGCCGGTCCCGCAGAACACCGCCACGGCGGCACCGCCCGCCTGGGCGGCCAGCCCCCGGGCGGCGGTCAGCATCTGGAGGGACACCTTGGAGGGCACCCCATCCTCGTGGTCGAGGATGACCCAGACGTCGGGCGTTCCGACGAGCGCCGGTGCCATGCTCAGATGAACTTTCGTTCTTGGAGGAAGTCGGCGAGCCGCACGTGCGCCTGCCCGTCCCTGTCGTCCACGAGGATGCGGCCGCGTTCCGCCGACCGAGCCCCGAAGCCCAGCACCTCGCTCTGGGAGCCTGCCAGGCCGACCCTGGAGGCGTCGATCCCCACGTCCGCTGCACTCACGGCCTCAACCGGCTTGTTCTTGGCGCTCTGGATGCCCTTGAACGAGGGATAGCGCGGCTCGTTGGCGCCCCAGTTCACCCCGACGACGGCGGGGAGGGGGGCCTCGACGACATCGTAGCCCTGGTCGCGGTCGCGGTGGATCCGCACCCGTTGACCGTCGACCTCGACCTTCTTCGCCTGGCACAGCCCCGGCAGCCCGAGGTGCTCGGCGAGCGCCGGCGGCACGAGGGAGGTGCGGGCGTCGGTCGACTCGGAACCGCAGAGGATGAGGTCGTAGGCGGCCCGGCGCAGGACGCAGGACAGGGCATAGGCGATGGCCTCGGCATCGGAGCCGTGCAGCAGCGGGTCCGACAGATGGATGGCCTTGTCGCACCCCATCGACAGCGCCTTGCGGGCCGCCTTGAAGGCGGTCTCGGGGCCGGCGATCACGACGGTCACCTCTCCCCCGTGGGCCTCCTTCAGCCGGAGGGCCTCCTCGACGGCCACCTCGTCCACCGGGTTGAGGATCGACTCGTCCGGGTCGCGCTCCAGCGTGAAGTCGGAGGGGTCGAGGATCTTGTCGGCGGCGGTGTCGGGGACCCGCTTGACGCAGACGGCGATGGTGAGTGACATCTGTGCCTGAATATACTCCACTTAGGACTGACTCGGCAACCGTTTGGGAGTCTACCGCCCCGTGAAGGTTGCCTTCCCTGGGCCGTTCTCGATCAGGCTCGACGCGCCGGCACGCCAGTCCTCGGTGCCGAACAGCATCGAGAACGCATGGCGTTCCAGGTCGAGGCCCGCCTCGATGTCGCCCGCCGCGCGGCTGACCAGCTGCTTCGCCGCCCGCAGGGCGACGAGCGGCCCCCTGGCGTACCGACCGGCCGCCTCCACCGCCCGGTCCAGCAGCTCCGCGGCGGGGAACACGGCGTCCACGAGCCCGATCGCCGCCGCCTCCTCGGCCTTCACATGCCGCCCCGTGAAGATGAGCTCCTTCGCCCTGGCAGGCCCGATGAGCCGCGGGAGCCGCTGGGTGCCGCCGGCCCCGGGGATGATGCCGAGCTGGATCTCCGGCAGGCCGAAGGTCGCCCGCTCGGACGCGAACCGGAAGTCGGCCGCCAGCGCCAGCTCGCAGCCCCCGCCGAGGGCGTAACCGTCGACGGCGGCGATCGTCACCTTCGGCAGGTCCGCCCACCCCCGGAACGCTGCGTCGAGCAGCGTGCCGTACTCCTGTACCTCCGGGACGCTCATCCCGGCGAACTCGGCCACATCGGCCCCTGCCGAGAAATGGCGGCCGTCGCCGTACACGACCACGGCCCCGATCTCCTGCCGGCGCCCCACGTCCAGCGCGGCGGCGGCCAGTTCGGTGACCAGCCGGCGGTTGAGGATGTTCAGGGGGGG
>DASPZW010000308.1:0-4813 GCA_035636055.1 Actinomycetota bacterium | reverse complement strand
TGTGCCCCCGGGCAGGCCCGGCACCGGTGGGATCGAGGACCTGGCGGCGCCGTCGCAGCTCGAGCGAGGCCGCCGCCCTGCCCGCGAGGCGATCGCCGGTGAGCTCGACCACCCGGTAGGAGATGCCGAGACCGATCGGCGAACGGCGAGCAACCAGTCCCTCGATCTCCGCCACGAGCAAGACCAGCGCCGGGCCGGTCGCGACCTCGGGGAGCACGCCGGCGTCGAGGTGCCGGCTCGCGGCGGAGAGCACCCGGAAGAAGGCCTCCAGGGCGGCGTCGACCTCCTCGCCCAGGTCCTGGCGCTCCAGCACCGCCAGCTCCTCGGGGTCGGAGGTGCAGAGGCGGTGCTCGCCGGGCGTGGCCACGACGCCGAGGCGCACGCGCTGGCGGCCGAAGACGAGCAGGCCCTGGCCCCGGGCCGCGGTGCGCAGGAACCTCGCATCCGCCTCGGTGAGGCCGAAGGTCCTGGCAACGAGGGGCAGCGCCTGGGCCTCCTGGCCGGGCAGCCACCGGATGGCCGAGTTGTTGAGCACCGTCCGCCCCAGGGGGGTCTCCAGGAACTCCTCGAGGTCCTGGGTGACGGCGTTGATCCCGGCCAGGTACTTGCGGGCTCCCTTGGCGAGGCGGCGCACCAGGCGCTGCAGCACCACGCCCGCGGCCTGCGAGGCGCCGGTGATCTTCCAGGCCTCGTCCAGGATCACGACCCGACGCCGACGCGGCCCGCGGGCGACGGCCCGCCAGATGCCCTGGGCCGCCAGCAGGATGCCAGCGGCCATGAGGGCCTCCTCCTCCTCGGGGAGGTCGCCCAGGGCGTAGACGACGAGGCGGCCCTCGGCCGCGACGGTGGTCTGGCCGGAGAACAGCCCGCGGTAGGCCCCGCTCACCCAGGGACCGAGACGCGTCGCCAGGTCGCCGGCGCCGGTGTCGGTGAGGCACCCGAGCAGGTCGGCCAGCACCGGGGGGGTGCGGTCATGCGTCGCTGGGTCCGTGCTGATCCCCGCCGCCCGGTAGGTCGCCAGGATGGCCGTGTCCAGCTGGGCACGCCCGGTCGCGCCGAGGGCCCCCGTGAGGGTGGCCACGAGCGAGCCGACGAACAGTGCCTGCTCGGTGACCGCCGAGGACTGCCCGGCCTCCGCCAGCTCGAGGGGGTTCACCCGGGCCCCGTCCACCCCCAGGCGCAGCACCGTCCCGCCGAGGGCGTCGGCGAGGCGGAGGTACTCGTTCTCGGGATCGACGATGAGCACGTCGACCCCCTCGAGCAGCAGGGAGATCGCCTCGTGCTTGCTCTCGAAGCTCTTGCCCCGGCCCGACCCCGCTACCGAGAGCTTGTTGAAGTTGGGCCGGTGGGCGTCGAGGGCGAAGCGGTCCACGAACACCGGCGTGCCCGTCGACAGGTTGAGCCCGGCGAAGGAGCCACCCGGGTCGGACTCGACCTCGCCGGTGGACAGCGGCAGGGTGGCCGCCAGCGGGGCGGTGTCGAATCGCCGGCGCCCGCCGAGAAGGTCCAGGCACAGCGGCTGGGTCGACAGCCACCCCGACTTGGGGCGGAAGGAGGTGGGCCGGAGCTCGAGCAGCATCGAGGAGGCCCGGGCGCGCACCCTGGCGGCAGCGGCCTCCAGCGCCTCGGGCGTGTCCGCCCAGACGGTCAGGTACAGGCCCACCTGGGCGCTGCGGGTGACGTCGCGCCCGATGGCGGCGTGCATGCGCTGGGCGTCGTCGGCGGAGGCCTCGACCCGGGGGTCTGGGAGATCGCCCCCGTCCTCGGCGGAGATCTGGGTCGTGCGCATCCTGGTGAACTGGCGGCGGAGATGCGCCACGGCGGCCTCGGGGGCCTCGGGCTCGACGTGCAGGGCCAGGTCGACCGCCACGCCGAGCTTGAGCAGCGGGGTGAGCCAACCCGGGGAGACCTCCCGGGGCCAGGACGCCACCTTGAAGGTGACGCACAGCGCCCCCCCGACCCGCAGCCAGTCGCTGCCCACGCGCTCGAGTGCCTCGGGGCCGGGCAGGCCGGCGGGGGCGGGCCCCCCGCGCTCGCGGATCACGCGGACCGCCTCTCACGCCCCGCACCGGCCTGCCCGGCCAAGCTCGGCCCCGGGCCCGGCGCCCCCCGGCGCAGAAGGGCCTCCAGCTCGCCGCAGCCGAGGCGCCGGAGGGCCACGTCCAGGCGGCCGAGGGACTCGCTCAGGTGTGCCACCCGGTCGTCGAGGGCGGCGGTGTCCTCCGCGCGCACGCAGAGGTAGCTCGACAGGGCCATGTGGGCCTCGCCGGCGACGGCCTCCAGCATCCCGGCGCGCTCCGCCGCGATGCGCCCCAGCGCGCCTGCACCGAGCTCGCCGGCCCGGGCCCGCAGTGCCCCGACGGGCCCGGCCAGGTCCTGCGCCTCGGCGCGCACCAGGAGCTGCAGCGGTGCCTCCAGGGACTTGAGCACCTCCTCGGCGGACTGGCAGAAGGCCTCGAGATCGGCCGGCGCCATCGCCTCGTAGTCCAGGGGGGAGGCCGCCAGCACGCAGGCCACCCCCAGGCGGCGTCCCCGCTCGTCGCGGCCGAGCGCGATGTGGCCGGCGGGGTCGACCCCCTCCCACGGAAGGGTCATCGGCCCGGGCGCGTCCGGGCGGGCGCCGCCGGCCCATGCGGGCAGGGCCGGCAGGCCGCCGGGGGCCTGCACCTCGGCCCGTGGGCGCCGGCGCTCGCGCAGCACCTGCGCGAGGTAGGAGTCGAGGGCCTCGCCGTCGTGGTCGGCGACGGCGAAGGCGAGGCTCGCCATGGCGAAGACCACCCACGCCGCGACCGCCCCCACGAGTGCCCATGTGGGGAGGAGGCGGCCGAGGAAGAAGAGGCCGACGCCCGACACCACCGCCGGCACCACCACCAGCAGCTGGTGGGCGGAGAGCCCGAACACCAGCCGGTCGGGGAGGTTCGTGTCCGCCGGGACCTCGGCCCTCATGGCATCGAGCTCCCTCATGGCGCCGCCTTGGCGCCGCCTGCGGCCCTGCGCCCCCCGGCGATGCGCCCGAGCGCTCCGGCGAAGCCCGGAAGCCGGCCGAAGGCGGCGACGAGCACCACGGTGCGGACGGCCCGCTTGGAGTTGGAGTAGGCCTGGTGGACGGGGGCGGCGGCGGCCCGGAGGGCGAGCACGGGGATCTTGGCGATGAGGTACAGGACGACGAACAGCACCATGGCCTCCACCAGGCCCGAGCCGCCGAAGGAGAGGACCGGGGTGGGGGAGAACAGGAACAGCCACAGCCCCACCGAGTACAGCAGCGCCTGGGCGACGGGCACGAGCGAGAGGTAGATCACCGCCCGCCACCAGCCCGTGGCGAAGCCCTCGGTCTCGGACAGGGAGTAGCTGAAGTTGCCGAAGGGGCCCGCCACCACGAGCAGGGCCAGGGTGATGATGCGCACGACGTCCCAGAAGATGACGAGGATCCCAACGACCGCCACGGCGAGCACCAACAGCACGCTGAGGGAGCCGCCCGCCCCCGACGTCGTGGTGGCGAGCATGCCGAGGAGCTGGGGCTTGGCGTCGACGGGGTGCACCCCGATGAATGCCCGGGCGAGGGCATTGGAGAACGAGCTCAGCGGCCCGAAGACGAGCAGGCTCATGTGCGCCCCGACGGCGCCCACCGCGAGGCGCTCGAAGATCTCCTTGGCCTCGAGGGACTCTCTGAGGCCCCCCCAGGTGAGCTTGAGCGCCCCGATGACGATCACCAGGCCCACGCCGGCGTCGACCACCGCCAGGGAGACGAACCACAGCGGGCGCAGGCTCGGGTTGGCACCGAGGTCGGGGGTGTGGAACAGGGACCTGGCGAAGTAGTCGAAGACCGGCTGGATGACCGAGGTGGCCAGCCCCGACAGGTAGTCGCCGACGCTGCGCACGATGGCCCCGCCGGGGTCGGTCACGGCCCCGATGATCGAGCCCAGGATGCCGCCGTGCGAGCCCCCTGACCCGGGGCTGGTCGTCCCCGGCGTGGTGGTCGCGGTCGGCGCCCCGGGCTGGGTCGCGGCGGGCTGGGGGGTCGCCGACGGGACGTCCGGGCCGGGCGAGGCAGCGGGGCCGGGCGAGGTTAGCGGTCCGGGCGGAGGGCAGCCCCGCCCCGCGGGTAGCCCGCAGGGCGCCTGCGCGCCGGCCCCCCCGGCCCAGATGCCCACCACCAGGACGCCCCCGCCGAGGGCCGCGGCCCAGCGCGCCCGGAGCCGGCGGCCAAGCTCCGCCGGGTCGCCCGGCAATGGCGCCAGCGCGGTTGGGGGGGCGAAGAGCTGCATCACGCGGGGCTCCCCGTGATGACCCAGCGCAGGACGGTCACGATGAGGGGGGCGAGCGATCCCACCCCGAGGCCGATGGCGCCGTGCTTGAGCGCTCCCTTGGCGGCCTCGACGCCGTGGATGCCCCCGAAGCTGAACAGGTAGCGCATGCCCGCGTAGATGACGACGAGGAGCACCCCGCCCCCGAGGGCGCCGAGCAGGCTCAGCTGGGCGCGGCTCAGGATGGCGTTGACCTCGTCGAAGCCGGGGGTGGCGGTTGCGGCCGCCAGGATCAGGTGGTGCACGTCTGCCTCCTCTCGGGGCGGTCGGATGCATGGTCGGAACTGCTTCGGGAGGCTCTGGGGGCGGCTCCTTCCGGAGGACCCGTCGAGGTTTTGGCGGGGCGTCGCGGGTCGCCCGGAGAAAAAGTCCCCCTACCTGAGAAATACGCGGGAGGGGGCGTTTCTTTCACCGGTCGCGCAAAAATCTTGCTCGGCGTGCCCGGGTGGGGCCAGAGATCCCTCGGATCGCCGGGATGGGTTGGCGGGACGACGCCGTACCAGGCGCAG
>DASPZW010000307.1:0-2652 GCA_035636055.1 Actinomycetota bacterium | reverse complement strand
GGCCGCCATCCTCTGGCAGATCCGCCTGCCGAGGGTGGTGCTCGGGCTGATGGTCGGCTCGATGCTGAGCCTGGCAGGCAGCGCCTATCAGGGAGTCTTCCGCAACCCGCTCGCCGACCCCTACCTGCTGGGCGCCGCCGCCGGGGCCGGCCTGGGGGCGACCGTCGTCATCACCCTCGGGATGCACGGCGGGCTCGGGCCGGTCGGGCCCGTCCAGGCGGCTGCCTTCCTCGGCGCGCTCGTCGCCGTGGCCGTCACGTGGCTGCTCGGCCGGGGGCGGGGCCGGATCCGCTCCACCGCCTCGCTGATCCTCGCCGGCGTGGCCGTGACGAGCCTGTTCACCGCGGTGCAGACCTACTACCAGCAGCGGGCCGACAGCACCCTGCGGCTGGTCTACTCCTGGATCCTCGGCAGGCTGACGACCGCCGGATGGCACGACGTCGCCCTCATGCTGCCGTGGGCCGCCGTCGCCACGGTCGTGCTGATGCTGCACCGGCGGGCCCTCGACGTCCTCGCCCTGGGGGACGAGGAAGCCGCGAGCCTCGGGCTGCCGGTCGACCGGATACGGATGACGGTCGTCATCGCCGCCTCCCTCGCCACCGCCGCAGCGGTGTCCGTCAGCGGCCTCATCGGCTTCGTGGGCATCATCGTGCCGCACACCGTCCGGCTGCTGGTCGGGACCGCCAACCGCACGGTCGTCCCGCTCGCCCTCGTCGCCGGTGGCGCCTTCCTCGTGGTGGCCGACCTGGCCGCCCGAACCGTGATCTCGCCCGGCGAGGTCCCCATCGGGGTCATCACCGCCCTGGTCGGCGCCCCGTTCTTCCTCGCCCTGCTGGCCCGGCGGGTGCCGCGCTTGTGACGGCCGCCATCCGCACCCGGGGCCTGGGCGTCACCATCGAGGGGACGACGATCCTCGCTGGGGTCGACGTCGACGTGCAGGCCGGCGACTGGCTTGGCGTCATCGGCCCCAACGGGGCGGGCAAGACGACGCTGCTGCGCTGCCTCGCCGGAGGGGTGGCCTTCCATGGGCAGGTGCTCCTTGGGGGCCGGGACCTCCGTGGACTCAGCACCCGCCAGCGGGCGCAGACGGTCGCCGTTGTCCCGCAGCAGCCCGTCTTCCCCGAGGGCATGTCGGTCTACCACTACGTGCTGCTGGGCCGCACCCCGCACATCTCGCTGTTCGGCTTCGAGGGCCTGGTGGACAAGCGGGTCGCCGGCGGCCTTCTCGACCAACTCGGGCTGGACGTCCTGGCCCGGCGGCCGATCACGACGCTGTCCGGGGGCGAGCGTCAGCGGGCGGTCATCGCCCGGGCGCTGGCACAGGAGCCATCGGTGCTGCTGCTCGACGAGCCGACCGCCGCCCTCGATCTCGGGCACCAGCACGAGGTGCTCACCCTGGTCGACGAGCTGCGGATCGCCCGGTCGCTCACCGTGGTCTCGGCGCTGCACGACCTGACCCTGGCGGGCCAGTACGCCGACCGGTTCCTCCTGCTGAGCGGCGGCGCCGTGGTGGCCGACGGGACCGCGGCCGACGTCCTGACGCCCGAGTTGCTGGAGCGGTGCTATGCGACGCCGGTGACGGTGGTGGACCACGACGGCACCCTCGTCATCGTGCCACCGAGGCCGCGGCGTCGGGCCGTCACCCGGTAGGGCCGGGCCGCGATCCGGCCGAGGTCAGCCGGTCGTGAGCTCGTAGTCGAGGATGAAGGTTTGGTCGCCCTCTGGGGTGACGATGATCTCGCCGGTCCCGGACAGGCCCGCAAGCTCCCCGGTCCCGGAGTCGGGCACAATCGTCCACGACCCCGACTGGGTGCCCCGGTCGGCCGTCGCCGCATGCTGGAGAACGAAGCTGCCCGACCGTCCGTGCACGCTGGCAACGATCAACTCGATGCCGACGTAGCCCGCGGAGCCTTGCGGAGCCACCGCCATGACCGACTGCACGACGCCCGTCCCCTCGATGTCGCCGGAGAACGTCTTGGCGATGCGGGTCCGGCTGAGCTGCACGCCCTCGGGCGCCCGGGCCTGGTCGTCGAACGGCTGGGGGTCCCACCCGTCCACGGTGAACGACGACGTCGCCTTCATCGCCCTTACGGGGTCGGCGAGAGGAAGTTGTTGGTGAACTGGTCCCTGCAGCCCTGCCGGTCCTGGGCTGTGACGGCCTGGTTCAGGCAGTCCTGAAGCTGGCTCAACTTCGGGGCGACTCGGACGATGGCCACCACTACCACGATGCTCGTCAGCACGATGGCCAGGCCGCTGAGCACCGTGCCGGCAATGGCCATTCCCTTGCCGGTCGCCTGCCCCTTCCGGACCCGCGAGAGCCCGATGAGCCCGAGGATCAGGCCGACGATGCCCAGTGCCCCACCGAGGACGAACCAGAACGTGAGCACCCCGAGGATCCCGAGCACGAGCGCGGCAACGGGGAGCCCGTTGCTCTGCCGGGGCCCGTAGCCCGGAGGCGGGGGCCCGTAGCCACCAGGGGCTCCGTAGCCGCCCCAGTTGCCGGGCGGGGGCGGCACGTAGCTGCCGCCGGGGGGTGGCGGGAAGACGCCACCTGGGGGTGGGGGCGGCGGGAAGGCGGAGCCGGGTGGCGGAGGTGGCGGGAACATGCCACCCGGAGGTGGGGGTGGCGGAAAGCCGCTGCGGGGCGGTGGG
>DASPZW010000306.1:0-5384 GCA_035636055.1 Actinomycetota bacterium | reverse complement strand
AGCCGGTCATGACCATCCCCGGCACGGTGACCCTGGCCATGTTCGCGGACCCCGAAGGACACGAGGTTGGCCTGGTTGGCGGCGGCGACCAGATGCAGACCCAGCAGGGCGCCCCGTCGGAGGGCTCGGGCTCCCCGGTGGATTGGTTCGAGATCATGGGTGGTGGGGACGGCGAGGCGCTCGTTTCCTTTTATTCCGAGCTGTTCGGTTGGACCAGCAAGAAGTACGACGTCCCGGGGGCCGACTACTGGCAGATCGACACCGGGACCGACGACGGCATCAAGGGCGGCATCGGCGCCGGGAACCAGGGTCAGTCCTACGTCACCGTCTACACCAGGGTGGCCAACGTGGAAACGACGTTGCAAAAGGCAACGGAGCTCGGCGCGACGACCGTCCTCCCGCCGATGGCCATGCCCAGCCTCACCATTACCATGTTCACGGACCCGCAGGGCCACCTCTTCGGCATGTTCACGCCTCACTAAAAAGGGGGGGTCGGAAATCGGTGAGTAGCCACTACAGTTCTGAAGGGCGCGGCTAGCGCGCGGCTAGGTCCCCGATGGCCTCGGCGACGGCGTCGATCTCCGCCTCGGTGTTGTAGAAGCCGGTCGAGATACGGTTTGCCGCGGGGAACTGGACGTCCCGGATGAAGAAGCCCCGCTCCTCGAGCGCCGCGGTCACCTTGGGGGGATCCATCCCGGCGACTGTGAAGCTCACGAGGCCGGCGATGTCCCCCACCGGGACCGGCGCCGTCACGCCCGGCAGGGCACTGAGGGCGTCGTGGCAACGCCGGCCCAGGGCGGCGATGCGCTCGTGGGCCCAACCGAAACCGACCTCCTCGCCGCCCAGCCACTCGAGCCCCACCCGCAGGGCTTCGATCGAGGGGCCGTGCAGGGTGATGGCCTCGAAGCGGCGTGCCCCCTCGGTGACCTCGAAGCTCGACAGGTCCCGGGCTGCGGTGCCGGAGCCGTAGCCGGCGAAGGTGAGGCGGAAGTCGTCGAGCCGATCAGCCCGTACGTACAGGGCGCCGGTGCCCGAGGGGCCGCACAGCCACTTCTGGCCCGAGCAGGCGTAGGCGTCGACGTCGAGGGCCTTGACGTCGACCGGCACTTCGCCGGCTCCCTGGGCCGCGTCGATGATCAGCGCGGCACCCGCCCGGTGGGCTGCGTCGGCGAGCTCGCAGACGGGCAGCACGATGCCGGTGGTCCAGCACACGTGGGAGAGGAGGACCGCCCGGGCCCCGCCCTGGTCGAGGGCGGCTTCGAGGGCGGCGACGGGATCGACTCCCGGGAGCCCGATCTCGGTGGCGACGACCTCGACCCCGCGGCGCTGTTTCAGGACGGCGGCGGGGTTGAGCTCGGCGGGGTGCTCGGCCAGCGCCGTGATCAGGCGGTCGCCCGGCTGCCACTCCAGGCCCATCGCCGCGATGTTGACGCCGGCGGTCGTGCTGTGGGTGAGCGCCAGCTCGGCGGGGTCGCAACCGATGACGCCGGCGAAGGTTTCACGGGCCCGGCTGCGCCCCTCGAGCATGCGCTCGAACACGGCGTGGCCCATCCGACCCTGCTCCACGTGGGCCCGGTCCGATGCCACGAGGGCCTCATGGGCACGGCGCGGTTGGGGGCCGAAGCTACCGGTGTTGAGGAAGGCGCCACGGGCGAGGGCAGGCAGTTCCTCGCGTATTGCCTGGAGCTTGGGGTCGGTGGGCCGATCCGGCCGATCCCGGAGGGCGGAGCTCAGGCGGGCGAGGGCTCGGCGCCGGGGCGGGGCCGGGGACGGACGACCGGGCGGGACACCTCGATCGTGTCCTTGGCGTCGCCGTTGTTCGCCATGGCGGCCGCCGCCTGGTCGATGGGCGCCTTGATCCGCCGGGGCCGGGAGATCAGCTCGCCGCGGGGCTGGCGCTTCGGGACGCCGCTCAGGATCTCCTCGACCTCGTGCCGCTCGATCGTCTCCTTCTCCTGCAGCACCTCCACCATGCGGTCGAGCTGCTCCCGGTAGGTGGTGAGGATCTCCCATGCCTCGTCGTGCGCTTCGTCAACGAGGCGGCGGATCTCGGAGTCGATCTCGGCGGCGACATGGTCGGAGTAGTCGGGATGCGCCGAGAAGTCCCGGCCGAGGAAGGGCTGGTCCACCTTGTCGCCGAGCGTGATCGGTCCGAGGGTCTCGCTCATCCCCCACTCGCAGACCATCTTGCGGGCGGTCTTGGTGGCCCGCTCAAGGTCGTCGGAGGCGCCGGTGGTGGGGTCGCCGAACACGAGCTCCTCCGCGACCCGCCCGCCGAGGAACATGGCGAGCTGGTCGATGAGCTCGGAGCGGGAGACGAGGAAGCGGTCCTCGACCGGCAGGGAGAGCGTCCAGCCGAGTGCCCGGCCACGGCTGATGATCGAGACCTTGTGCACCGGGTCGGCGTTGGGCAGCGCCCAGCCCACCAGGGCGTGACCCGCCTCGTGGTAGGCGATGACGAGCTTCTCCTTGTCGGAGATCACCCGGGACTTGCGCTGCGGGCCGGCGATGACCCGGTCGATGGCCTCTTCCATCTCGTCCATCGTGATGTCCTGGCGGCCACGGCGGGCGGCGAGGAGGGCAGCCTCGTTGACCACGTTGGCGAGGTCCGCACCGGTGAAGCCGGGGGTTCGGCGGGCCACGGTGTCGAGCACGACGTCGTCGGTCAGCGGCTTGCCGCGGGCGTGGACCTTGAGGATCGCCTCCCGACCCTTCAGGTCGGGACGGTCGACGGTGACCTGACGGTCGAAGCGTCCGGGGCGCAGGAGGGCGGGGTCGAGGATGTCCGGGCGGTTGGTGGCGGCCATGAGGATGACGCCGGTGCGGACGTCGAAGCCATCCATCTCGACGAGCAGCTGGTTGAGGGTCTGCTCCCGCTCGTCGTGGCCCCCACCGAGGCCAGCGCCGCGGTGGCGCCCGACGGCGTCGATCTCGTCGACGAAGACGATGGCTGGGGCGCTCGCCTTCGCCTGCTCAAAGAGGTCGCGGACCCGGGCGGCACCGACGCCGACGAACATCTCGACGAAGTCCGAACCCGAGATGGAGAAGAAGGGGACGCCGGCCTCACCGGCGACCGCCCGGGCAAGCAGCGTCTTGCCGGTCCCCGGGGGGCCGAACAGCAGCACGCCCTTGGGGATCTTGGCCCCCATCGCCTGGAACTTGGCCGGGCTTTCGAGGAACTCCTTGATCTCTTCCAGTTCCTCGACCGCCTCGTCGACGCCGGCGACGTCGCTGAACGTGATCTTGGGCTGGTCCTTGGTCACGACCTTCGCCTTGGCTTTCCCGAAGGACATGACGCGGTTGCCTCCCCCCTGCATCTGCTGCATGAGGAAGAAGAAGATCCCGATGATGATGAGGAAGGGCAGGAAGCTCGTGAGGATGCCCACCCACACCGACTGGTTCTGCGGGTCGACGTCCTGGCGGACCTCCGGGTGCTGGGCGAGCAGGTCGTCCAGCCGGGAGGTCGAGAGGAACGAGCTGCGGAACTTCGTGCCGTCTGACAGGGTGCCGGTGATGGTGCCGGCCTTGTGCTGGACGACGAGGCTCTGGATCTGGCCCTGGACGAGCTTGGTCTTGAAGTCCCCATAGGTGAGCTTCTTGACCCCGGCGGTCCTCGTGACGAACGAGGCCACCACCCAAATGACGGCGATCAGGATCAAGAAATAGAAGATGGGGCTGCGGATCAGCTTTTTCACGGCAACGCCCAATCTAGCACGGCGCCGCCAGCGCGACACCTTGAGAATATTGGCCGGTCCAGATAGAGTTCTGCGGCCTTGTTCGCCCCACAAGTCTACCTCGGGCCAGTTTGCTGATGGACCCTTACCCGGAAGCCGGCGGCTGCTCCCGCATCACCGCAACGTAGGGCAGGTTGCGGTACTTCTGGTTGTAGTCCAGGCCGTAGCCGACGACGAAGACCGGTGGAATCTCGAACCCCTCGTAGCGCACGTCCACCGCTACCTTCTGAATGCCCTCCTTGCGCATGAGGGCACAGACCTCGAGGCTCGCCGGTTTGCGCGTCTGCAAGTATTTGAGGAGGTAGAGGAGCGTCAGGCCGGAATCGATGATGTCCTCGACGAGCAGGACGTGGCGCCCCGAGATCTCGAAGTCGAGGTCCTTCAGGATCCGCACGACGCCGGAGGTCCGGGTGGCGGAGCCGTAGCTGGACACGGCCATGAAGTCGAACTCGAGCGGCAGGCAGATCTCCCGGGCCAGGTCACTCATAAGAATGAAGGCGCCCTTGAGGACACCGACCAGGAGCAGGTCACGACCCCGGTAATCCTCGGTGATGCGCTTGGCCATGTCCCGGATCTTGTCCTGGATCATCTCCTCGGTGAGGAGGATCTCCCCGATCTCATTGGACAGCTCCATCACTCGCGCGCTCCCTCCCCTGGGCGGCCAATGCTACTTACCGGCGTCTGCTCCTGACAATAGTGGGAACACGCGGATCCGGAGGGCGGCGGGTGAGGTTGGGGTCAGCCGGAACCGGTCGTCGATGCGGTGGACCGGCACCCAGGCGAGGCGGCCCTCACAGGTGAACAGCGGGATCCGATCCCTGGCGGCACGGGGGACCTTGAGATCGACGAGGACGTCCTGAAGCTTGCGCTCCCCAGGCGCGCCCAGTGGGCGGTAGCGGTCCCCGGGCAGGCGGGACCGCACGGCGAGGGGGCCGGCGGCGGCCCGGCTGTCGAGGAGCGCCTCCCAGGTTGGCGGTCCTGGGTGGTCGGAGGCTGGGTGGTCGGAGGCTGGGTTGTCGGAGGCTGGGGGGACCGGTGGCGCGGCAAGCTCGTCGACGACCACCCGGATGCCCCAGCCGGGCAGGAGGGTGGGACCCCTGGTGTTGAGCGAGGCGGGCGCCGGCGGCGGTTCGGCCCCCCGAGGCGCCCCTGCGATCACCTCGCCCGGCTCGGACCACGCGACCAGCCCGCCGGGGAGGTCGAGGCGGGCACCCGTCACCGGCACGACTTTGGTCGAGACATCCCGCACGAGACGGGTCGCCGGCTCGATGCCGAGGCCCTGAAGGGCCAGGCGGAGGAGCCCCTCCCGCAGCCCGGGCGTCAGGGCGGCGAGGCCGGCCCGGTCGAGGCGCACCATTGCGAGCGTTTCTTCGCAGAGGTGTGGAAGTTTTGGTACCGGGAGCAGCCCTTTTGTTCCACACCGCTCCACCGCGGCCTCGGGCGGTCGGGTCAGGGCCTGCAGCAGGCGGCGGAGGGCGTCGTCGTGGCGGCCTTTGGCCAACCTGGTGGCCTCGGCGACCGCCGCCAAGGCCCGCACCCCGTCGTCGCCCAGCAGGGGCAGGACCCGGTGGCGGATGCGGTTGCGGGCGTAGCGCTCGTCGGCGTTGGACGGGTCGGTGAGCACTCGGACCCCCAGGCGGGCGCACAGCG
>DASPZW010000305.1:0-6250 GCA_035636055.1 Actinomycetota bacterium | reverse complement strand
GCACCTCCGCCCGCCAACCCCGAACGTTGTACGGACACGGCCCGCCGGCCGCGAGATGCGGGAGCCGCTTGCCGGACCGACTCCTCCGGGGGTGCCCCGGCTGATCGGCCGGGAGGCAACACATCGAACACCCCGGTACCTGCGGCGGCCGGCATGGGAGGCAATCACGTGAGGACGACGTGTCCCGTCACCAGCGGAAAGAGGGAATGCGGTGCCAGCCTGACCGCCAGACGGGTGACATTTCATCGCTCGGTGCAGCTCAACGAGCGTCACGAGCCCATCGGGCTCGACCCCGAGGGCGCGGAGTGGCAGCAGACGGAGGTCTGGTGCGAGGCCGGTCACTACATCACCCCCAGGCACTACCGCACCCTGGCGGACGGTGGCATTGTGCGGATCGACATCGAGGCGCAGCCATGAGGTCGTCCGCATCGACAGTGACGGACCTCTCCTTCGGCCCCGGCGCTTCCAGCCAAAGGCCGCGCCCCGGCGTCCTGGGCGGAGACCGCCATCCACAGCCTGCGCCGCGTGGGTGGCGTCTGGAAAGGGACCGGCATGCCACCACGGGGACCCAATGAAGGCGATCGCCGGCATCCTCGGGCTGGTCGTGGCCCTGCCCTGGGCCGCCGCCATGGCGGCGGCCGGCGGGGTCTCCCCGGCACCCGGCGGCGCCCGGGCGGTGATGGCGCCCCCGGCGGGCATGCTCGAGCTGTTCCATGCCGCGGTGGCCACCCAGTGCCCGCAGCTGCCGTGGACCGTGCTCGCCGCCATCAGCCAGATCGAGTCGTCGCACGCCGCGTCGAGCGCTGCGGGGGTCTCCTCCGGTGCCAACTCGGCAGGGGCGGAGGGGCCGATGCAGTTCGAGCCTGCGACGTGGGCCCGCTACGGCGCCGGCGGCGACGTCTACTCGGCGACGGACGCGCTCCCAGCGGCGGCCCGCCTTCTCTGCGCCAACGGTGCCACCACGATGCGGGGCCTCCCGGGGGCGGTCTTCGCCTACAACCACTCAGCCGCCTACGTCGACGACGTCCTCACCCTGGCGGACCGGTACCGCATCGCCTACGGAAGTTGAGGCGGCCATGACCACGACGAGCCCGACAGGAGGTGGCCAGATGTCAGGAGGTGCGCGAGATCGCAACACCCGCGGCACGCCCCGCAGAGATGGACGGGGCGACCCAGCGGGTCCTGGACGTGCGCCGGCGAGTGGGGGTGCTCTGCGACACGCTCCTCGGCGGCTCCGGAGTGAGCAGCGAGGTCCTCGCGGAGCTCAGCGACTTCATCGCCACCGAGGCCCTGCCCGCGGCACGTGCTTACGAGGAGGCGGGGCGCCGGCCGGTTGGCTGGGGCTCGCCGGCTTGCCCCGGCCAGTGCTGGGCCTCGGACCTCACCTGCCCCCACACCGCCTCCTTCGACACCTTGGCCGAGGAGCTCGAGCGTTGCGGTTACGTCCCCTGCGTGAACCGCTTCGACGCCGCCGCGGTGGGGGGACTCCTGTGCGTCTGCGGCCGCCTCCTCGCCTACCGGGGCATGCGCCGGGGCCCTTCCCACCGGGTCTTCGGCGTGTGCCCCACGTGTGTGCACTGGACGGAGCTCTGACTGCGCCGTGGCTTCGGTCCAGACCGATGGGAGGAGATGAGTTGACCACCAGCCAGGTCCTGGTGCACCCGCCGAACTGCGTCGTGCTGATCCTTGACGCCGACCCCGACGCTGCGGAGTGTGTCGTGGTCGGCACCGACGACGCACCGACGACGCTGCGACTCACCGACCGGGCTGCCGAGACCATGCCCGACGGCTGGGTGGTTGTCTTCGAAGACACGCTCGCAACGCCCAGCCGGCGGCTGGTGGTCACCAGCGTGCTCTGGGAGACCTACGCCGAGCCGGCGGTCGGCACCCGGCGAGTCCCGGGTGCGGATCCTGGCCGACCACCCGACGGTGCCGGAGATTCTCGTCGTCGAGGTGGTCGCCGGGCACGGCAGGCCTGGCGGCCATCGGCCACTGCATCCAGCAGACGCTGCCCAACTCCGTCTACGTGTCCTCCGAGACGTTCACGAACGACTCGATCACCAGCCATGAGCCGGGCCTGCAGAGTCATGTCGCCCAGCGCCTCGCCTGCGGACGGCGCCGGCCTCGTCCTCGACGGATGGGATGACGCCGGCGGGGCCGGTGCCGAGGCGGGACAGCCCGTGCCCGGCCCGCAGGCAACGGGCCGGCCGGCCCGCTCGCACGCGGGTGTGGTCCAACCCCCGAGGGGCTTCACATCTCCGTTCGTGGCCTGCACCCGCTGCGGGATCGGCGTGCACATCCACGCCCGCGGCCATGCCTGCCGGCTTCGGCCTGGGGCACTGCGGTGACCTACCCGGCGCCGATCCACGTCCTCCGTGTCGGCGTTCGCCTCGGCCGGCGGTATGCGGCCGCCATGACCGGCCGGCCCGGTGCCTCCGCGACCGCCGGCTCCGACTGGCCCGTCAAGGCTGGCGAGGCCCTCGCCCGATGGTGGCACCACGCCGTCCTCCCCCACGTCGGAGCGGCGGGACTGATCGCGGCCGGCCTGCTCTGCGGCGTGGTGGCCCTTCGCCTCGTGGTGTCGCACCGCCGGCGGCGCCCGGGCATCGACGAGGCGCAGCGCTTCCGGATCCTGCCGCCGCCCGAGGCGCAGGCCGAAGGGGCGACCATGCTCTGGATGGGCCTGCACGGCCTGCTGCGGCCGCGGTGGCGCCGCATCCTCTTCGGCCAGCCCCATCTCGCCTGGGAGCTGGTCGGCCGTCCCGAGGAGGTCCAGCTCTCGCTCCTCGCCCCCGCGGGCACGCCGCCGTGCCTGGTTGAGAAGGCGGTCGAGTCCGCCTGGCCGGGCGCCCGGGCGCTGGTGGTGCCCACCGCCCTGCGCCTCGTCGACGAGGGGGGGCGTAGCGACCCGCGGCCGCTTCGGTGGGCGGTGACCGAGCTCGGCCTGGCACGCCCCGACTGCTACCCGCTCGAGGCCCACGACGACCCGCTGCGCCTGCTCCTGGGGTCCATGTCGGCGGTGTCGGGCGACGAGGTCGCCGTGGTCCAGGTGCTCGCCTGCCCGGCGACCGCCCGGGCGCGCGGCCGGGTGCTGGCCGCTGCCCGGCACGTGAAGTCGGCCCAGAAGACAACGGGGCGCTCGCCCAGCTTCGTCGCAGACCCCGCGGCGATGTCGGAGGTGCGCGAGATCCTGGCCAAGGGACGCTCTCCCCTGTGGCACTGCCAGATCCGCCTGGCGGTGGGCACCACGGCGATGCCCCGCTCGCGGGGCCTCATCCACAGCCTCGCCGGCGCCTTCGGGGTCTTCGAGGGCCTGAACGGGTTCCGCCGGCGTCGGGTCCATGGGGGCGTCGCCCGCCTGCATGCCCGGGCGCTCACCGCCACCTACCTGCTCTCGGTCCCCGAGCTCGCCCAGATCGCCGGCCTGCCCGGCGCCGGGGCCCAGGGGGTCGAGCGGGCGGGTGCCCGCACCGTGGCGCCGCCCAGGGCGGTCCCGACTGCGGGGAAGGTCATCGGCGAGTCCGACCACCCCGCGGTGCGCCGACCTGTGGCGATCTCCGTGCCGGACGCCACCCAGCACGTGCACATCATGGGCGAGAACGGCACCGGCAAATCCACCATGGTCGCCCAGATGGTCCTCCAGGATGCCGCCGCCGGGCGGGGGGCCGCGGTCATCGACCCGCACGGGGACCTCGTCGACGCCATCTTGGAGCGCCTGCCGGCGGGCATGGAGGAGCGGACCTGCGTCGTCGACCCCGAGGACCTCACCTCCGCGGTGGGGCTCAACGTCCTGGCCGGCGAGGACCCCGACCTCGTCGTGGACCACGTCGTGGCCGCTCTCCGCCGTATCTACGAGGCGCACTGGGGGCCGAGGACCGACGACATCATGCGCGCCACCTGCCTCACGCTCACCCAGATCCCCGGCGCCACCCTGGCCGAGATCCCGCTGCTGCTGACCCACTTCGAATGGCGCCGCGACGTCCTGGCGGCGCTCGAGACCGGGGCGTTCGCCGGACCGGGTGCGGCCGCTGGGTTCACCGCCATGCTGCGCAGCTTCTGGGGATGGTACGACCGGTCCTCGGAGGCCAAGCGCGCCGAGTACATCGCCCCGCTGATGAACAAGCTGCGCCAGTTCCTGCTCCGGGCCTCCGTGCGGGCGATCGTGGGCCAGAGCTCTCCCAAGGGCGACGTCGCCGGGCTGCTCGATGCGGGTGGCCTCCTGCTGGTGCGCGTCCCGAAGGGCACCCTGGGCGAGGAGACCTCCAAGCTGCTCGGGGCGTTCGTGGTCGGACAGATCTGGCAGGCCCGCATGGGCCAGATACGGCTGCCGGTGGAGCGCCGACGCGACGTCGGCCTCTACGTCGACGAGATGCACAACTACATCCACCTCCCCCGCTCCTTCGAGGACATGCTGGCGGAGGCACGCAAGTACCGCCTCGGGCTGGTGCTGGCTCACCAGCACTTCGGCCAGCTGACCACGGACATGCGGGAGGCCCTCGGCGCCAACGCCCGCACCAAGGTCATCTTCGTGTGCTCCCCCACGGACGCCAAGCACCTCGAGCGCTACTTCATGCCCGAGCTCGCGGAGCACGACCTGGCCCACCTGGAGCGCTTCCAGGCAGCGTGCCGGCCCTGCATCCAGGGAGGTCACGGACGGGCCTTCACGTTCCGCACGCTGCCCCTTCCGCCCGCGGTCGAGGGGCGAGCCGCAGAGGTGCGCCGGCGCAGCGCAGAGCTATGGGGCCGTCCCCGCACGGAGGTGGAGCGTGAAATCGGACAGCGCCACCGCAGGCCCGGCGAACATCTGATCCCCGGCCGGGCCTTCCCCCAAGACAGCCCACCCCGGGGGGTCCGGGGGGTCCGGTTGTCTGGGCCCGAGTCCGCCACAAACGTCCGACCCTTGCATCTGGGCAGACAAGGAATCGATGAGGAGGAGGACTGATGCGGAGTCGGGTCAGCGGGAAACTTGGGATGCCCATAATGGCTGCCGGCGAGGTTTCTCCGGGTTCCTCGCGCGATGGTCGCGCGGTCCGGTTTCCTCAGGGGGTGCGCTCGTGAGGCCCACCGACCCGGCTCAGCAAAACCCCAGCCCACCCACGAAGTTACAGAGTTCGGTAGTTCCCCGACTGGCTTTGGGCGTGGCGGATGCAGAGTTGCGCAAGGAGATCCGCAGTCTACGTATCGAGATGGGCAAGATCGCCACGGCAGTCGGCCGACAACGCCGTGCCGCTGGGATTTCCGAAGCGGAGCTCCTGCAACGACTGACACCCAGGGACGTGGAGATCTGCCTGGACATCTACGACCACCGGGTGCTCACGAGCAAGCAGTTGACCGAGCTGCATTTCACGCACCCTGTGGTTTGCCGGCGCAGACTCGATTCGCTGACGGACATCGGGGTGCTCGCCCGGTTCCGGCCTTATCAGCGCCCCGGAAGTGCGCCGTTCCACTACCTTCTGGGTCCCGTCGGCATCGACGTCGTGGCGGCGGCGAAGGGCTTGGAGCCCAAGAGCCTCAACTACCGGCGTGAGCGACTGCTGTCGTTGGCGAGCCGGGGCGTGATGGCCCACCTGATGTCGGTGAACACGTTCTTCTCGTCGCTCACCGGTGCCTGCCGACGCAACGGCGAGATGGCTCTCGTCGAGTGGTGGTGCGAACGACGCTGCGCCGAACGGTGGGGCGACGTAATCATGCCCGACGGGTTTGGTGTCGTAGAAGGCGGGAGTGGAAGGGTGTCGTTCTTCGTGGAAATCGACCGCGGGACGGAGATTCGTGCTCGCCTCCAAGGCAAGGTGGATCGCTATGAGCACCTGGCGTGCCTGGGCGATGCAGGCTTGGTGCTGTTTTGCTTTGACAGCGAGGGCCGGGAACGGAGCATTCGCCGCAGCATGCTGCGGCGAGGCGCCCCCGTGGCGACGACGACGCTCGCCCACCACACCGCCGAGCCCCTGGGTCGGGTCTGGTGGCCCCTCGGCGAGGACGGGCGAGCGAGCTTGATGGAACTTGGGCGATGAGTAGTGCCCCGCTGGGTCCTGAGGTCTTGCGGGCCGGACCCTGCGGCAAACGCGCGGCCCGCCCGCGATTTGCCCGCGCGGCAACATCGCGAAATCCCTTGCAAGCGTGTCCGGAGGCCGTAGACTGCGAAATCACAACCGTGTAACTCAGGCGACGGGAGGGTGCCATGCGGCTTTTCACATCGAGCGATGCCATCGGGCGTCTGTATCAGGACGGCGTCGTCGTGTCCCGAGAGAGG
>DASPZW010000304.1:0-4061 GCA_035636055.1 Actinomycetota bacterium | reverse complement strand
CCGGTCCTGCCCAGCGGACGTGTCGCGACCACCGCTCCCCTCCTGCCGAAAATTCGATGCTGAAAATGTGTGGAAGTTATGGTACGTATAACAACCCTTTTTTACCACACCTCTGACGGCCCCGGCAGGGTCTAGACCTGGTGGCGGAACCGGAGGGGGAGGCGGTTCACCACGAACGACTCCACCACCTTTTCGTGGCTGTCCACGACCACCAGGGCGTAGCGCCCGGCCCGCTGCACCTTGGCATGCGGGACGTCGCCGGGCTTGAAGTCATCACTGAACGCCACGAGGCAGAGCTTCTGCTGGCCGAGGGGGGCGAACTCCGGGAAGCGGGATGCCAGGCTGGCGGCGGTGACCTGGCGCACGCCCTCCGGCTTTCCCTTGTGGTGGACCTCTTCTGCCGCCACCGGGATGGCCTTGATGCACACCGTGCTCCCCGTGCCGAGCGTGTTCCGCGGGGTGCAGGAGGCCAGCAGCGCCAGGGCGCCCGCCAGGACCAGGGTCAACGCCGGCCGCCTCACCGGGCACGCGCCTCCTCGAGCTTCGGCGTCCGGATCTTGATGACGAGGGCGGCGGTCCACCCGACCAGCAGCATCATCCAGAAGCTGATGATCCGGTAGAGCAGAACGGCCGCCACCGTCGCCTCCTGGGCCCCCCCGTAGAAGACCAGGGCCACGGTGAGGCTGCCTTCGACAACCCCCAGGCCCCCCAACGTCACCGGAAGGTTGGCAGCGAGCTGGCCGGCGCCGTAGGCCAGCAGCAACCCCCGCCACGGGACCTTGGACCCAACCGCCACGAAGGACAGGGCGAGAGCGGTGAGGTCAAGCCACCAGTTCGCCATCGCCCAGGCCGCCGCGGTGGCCAGGCTTCGCTTGGTGAGGTTGACGACCCGCAGCCGCTCGAAGGCCCGGTTCACGAGGTCGGTTGCGTCGCCCCTCGGGCGGCGCACCATCCGCTGGACTGCCCGCACCACGCGCACGGCTGCGGACCGCCCCGGCAGCGTCACCAGGCCACGCCGCGCCGCCGTCACGAGCCCCAGGATCACCAGCGCCACGGCCACGATCACGCGGACCAGGTCGAGCGAGGCTGCCTGGTCTTCGGACAGGACCAGGCCCACGAGGGCGATCGCCCCGAGGGTCGCGATGGAGATCAGGACCGAGATGGCGAGCGTCCAGCCCACCAGCACCGGGTCTGCTCCCCGGCGGCGGAACTGCCGGTAGGCGTACAGGGTGGACCAGGCAGGGCCGGCGGGCAGCGAGTTCTGGATGGCATTGGCCGCCAGGGTGATGCCGGTCAGTCCCCCAAGGCTGATGTCGATGCCGCCTGCCCGCAGGAGTTGCCGCGTGAGCGCGGCGTAGGCCCCGATCGAGGCCAGCTCGGCGATGACGGCGAACACCACCCATCCGTAGTGGACGTGCTCCAGCGTCGACAGTGCCCCCGACAGCTCATCGCGCCTGCCGAAGAGACCGTTGAACGCAACGACGGCCGCCCCGATCCCGATGATCCACCGGACGGCGTGGCCCACCCAACGCCGTCTCCGTTGCGCCGCGCTGCGGGCCCCGGTCTGGTCGCTAGACACCGGGCTCACGGGTGCAGGGGCGCCACTGGCGGGGATTCCTTCCGGATCGTGCATCCATCATTGCCCACGTTGCCGGGCTCCGCCGAGTTCCGGGGCGGCCCGCAGCACATCTTTGAGTATGGATGTGCGTGACCAACGTCAGTTCATACTCAAAGTTTCTTCGGAGGCCACCCGGCTGCTCCGAGGCCACCCGGCTGCCAGGGCGCCAAGTGGGCATTAGGGTAATGAACTCTACGTTGCGAACCCAAACGACAGGTACCAAAACGACAAGGGGGAACCCGATGCAGCTCGGCATGATCGGACTCGGCCGCATGGGGAGCAACCTCGTCCGCCGGCTGATGCGCAACGGCCACGAGTGCGTCGTCTACGACCGCAACACCGACTTCGTCCGGGCGCTCGGGGGCGAGGGAGCGACCGGCGCGGCCTCCCTCGAGGAGTTCACTGCCCTGCTCGTCCCGCCCCGGGCGGCGTGGGTGATGATCCCGGCCGCCTTCGTCGGCGAGACCGTCCAGGAGCTGTCGGCCCTGATGGCGCCGGGCGACATCATCATCGACGGCGGGAACTCCTACTACCGCGACGACATCGACCGCTCCGCCATGCTGCGGGGCCAGGGGATCCACTACCTGGACGTCGGCACGAGTGGCGGTGTGTTCGGGCTGGACCGGGGCTTCTGCCTCATGATCGGCGGCGACGAGGAGCCGGTCCGGCACCTCGACCCGATCTTCGCTGCGATCGCCCCGGGGATCGAGGCGGCGCCCCGGACACCCGGCCGCGACGGGCCGCCCGGCACGGAGGAGAAGGGGTACCTGCACTGCGGGCCCTCGGGGGCCGGTCACTTCGTCAAGATGGTCCACAACGGCATCGAGTACGGGCTGATGGCCGCCTACGCCGAGGGGCTCGGCATCCTGAAGGCGGCCAACATCGGCAAGGAGTCGCACGAGTCCGACGCCGAGACCGCCCCGTTGCGCGAGCCCCGCTACTACCAGTACGACATCGACACCGCTGCGGTGACGGAACTCTGGCGCCGCGGCAGCGTCATCGCGTCGTGGCTGCTGGATCTCACCGCCGCCTCCTTCCACGAGGACCCCGCTCTCGCGAGCTTCCACGGGCGGGTCTCGGACTCGGGGGAGGGTCGCTGGACGGCACTTGCCGCCGTCGAGGAGGGAGTCCCTGCCCACGTGCTCTCCGCAGCCCTCTACGAGCGCTTCGCCTCGCAGGGCCGGGCCGACTTCGCCAACAAGGTCCTGTCGGCCATGCGCAAGCAGTTCGGGGGCCACGCCGAGAAGCCGGGCTCGTGAAAGCGTCCGAGCGCTCCGACACCCTGGTGCTCTTCGGCGCGACCGGGGACCTGGCCCGCAAGAAGCTCTACCCGGCGCTCTACCACCTTGTGGCCGAGGGCAAGCTCGACCTGCCCGTCATCGGGGTCGCCGCCGCCGGCTGGGACGACGCGAAGCTCCGCACCTACGCCGCCGATGCCATCCACGCCGGCGTCGAGCAACCCGATCCAGCGGCCGTCGAGAAGGTGACGAGCAGCCTGACCCTGGTCGACGGGGACTACCGGGACCCGGCGACGTTCCAGCACCTCGCGGACGTCCTGCACGAGCACGGGACCGAGCACCCGCTGCACTACCTGGCGATCCCGCCGTCGCTGTTCGAGACCGTGGTGCAGGGCATGTGCGCCGTCGGCCTGGACAAGGGCGCCCGCGTGGTGATCGAGAAGCCGTTCGGGCGGGACCTGGCGTCGGCCAAGGAGCTCAACCAGGTGCTGCACCAGGTCTTCGGTGAGCAGGCCATCTTCCGCATCGACCACTACCTCGGCAAGGAGCCCATCGAGAACCTCATGGTGTTCCGCTTCGCCAACAGCCTGCTGGAGCCGGTGTGGAACCGCCGCTACATCGCCAGGGTCGAGGTGACGATGGCGGAGTCCTTCGGCGTCGAGGGCCGTGGCTCGTTCTACGAGAAGGTGGGGGCCATCCGCGACGTCGTCCAGAACCATCTCTTCCAGGTGCTGGCCAACCTCGCGATGGAGCCCCCCGCCGGCACGGACAGCGAGTCGGTCCGCGATGAGAAGGTGAAGGTGATCAAGGCCATGAAGCCCCTCGCTGCGGGCGACGTGGTGCGGGGCCAGTTCCGCGGCTACCGCGACGAGAAGGGCGTCTCGCCCGGCTCGACGGTGGAGACCTATGCCGCCGTGCGGCTGGCGATCAACTCCTGGCGCTGGCAAGGGGTGCCGTTTTACCTCCGGGCCGGCAAGTGCCTCCCGGTCACCTGCACGGAGGTAATCGTCCGCTTCCACAGGCCCCCGCCGGTCTACGAGGCGTCGTCACCGCCGCCCAACAACCTGCGCTTCCGTATCAGCCCGGATATTGCGATCGGGCTCGGGGTCATGGTGAAGGCTCCGGGGGAGCGGATGGCCGGCAACCCGGTTGAACTGCGGGTGTCCCGAAGCGACGACCCGAACGCGATGGAGGCTTACGAGCGA
>DASPZW010000303.1:0-13117 GCA_035636055.1 Actinomycetota bacterium | reverse complement strand
TCCTGGAGACGGCGCTCGTGGCGGTCTCCACAGAGGTCCACCGGCCGACGGTCTTCGACCCGGCGGTCACCCCCGCCCTGACGCCGGTGGGGACGCCGGTGGGGACGCCGGTGGGGACCCCCGCCTGATGGCCTCGCTCGGGGTGAACCTTCTGACACGAGAATTCCCGGGCGGCGGGCGGCAATGGGGGAGATCGCGACCACTCTTTGTGGTCACTTCGGATTCGCCATTTCCCCATAACACCCGTTTAGGTGCCTTGCAGAAGCCACGGAGTCCAAACTTTGGCTGTTTGACCGCGCCTGGCGCGGCGAGACAGCCAAACTTTCGCCGGGACCCGCCTCCAGGTACGAGGGCGACCACAGAACGTGGTGCCGCGAAGCGACGCAGCCGGTCCGAGGCCGCGCAAGGCAACCCATTCTCATTCGCGGTCTCATTCGCGGTCTCATTCGCGGTCTCATTCGCGGTCTCATTCGCGGGAGGGGACCCTGACGTAGGGTCCCATGATGATCTTTGTATGAAAAACATCGGATATCGATGCTCCTCGCACAAAGAAGGTTGCCAGCGGTCAAGGGCCGGGGGGGCAGGCTCATGAGCGACCCCGTCCTCTCGGCCGCCAGCCAGGTGCTGGCCCACGTCCCGGGCCTCGCCCGCCACGGGTCCAAGCCCGGCCGCGAGCTGCCACGGGACCCCGAGGTGCTCCGGCGCTTCCTGGCATCCCTGCGTAGCTTCGAGGAGGGGGTCGCCTACCTCCCCCACCAGGCCTACATCGGCGCGATCCACCCCCGGGACCTCCCCGCCCGGCCCTGGACAGGCGGCGCAAGCCCCGCGGCGAGCCGGTTCGCACCCGGCGGCGAGCTCATGCCGGAGGAAGAGTTCCTTGGCCTTCTCGCCTGCCTCGACCAGTTCGGGCTCGTCACCCTCACTCGGGCTGCCGCGGAGGCGGCGGCGTCCGCGCTGGCGCAGCACCCGCTTGCCAAGAAGCTCGACCTCGACCGCCTGGCGGTGGCCACCGGGGACGCTGAGGCAGTGGCGGCCGAGGCCGGTTCGCTGCCCCTGCACGTCGCCGGGGACCGGTTGGGGGCCGGCTTCCGCCGGGCCCACGAGTCCGACGACGCCCTCGCCGCCCTCGTGCTGCTGGAGAACCTCGCCTGCAAGGCAACCGGGACCCTCGCCCTGGCCCACCTGATCGAGGACCACGGCATCGACCCGGACAGCGTCGACTACGTCATCTCCTGCTCGGAGGACGCCGTCGGCGATCGCTACCAGCGCGGCGGCGGCAACATGGGCAAGGCGATCGCCGAGGCCGCCGGGCTCGGTCAGGCGTCCGGTGCCGACGTGAAGAACTTCTGCGCCGCCCCGGTCCCCGCCCTCGTCATGGCGGGGGCCCTCGTCGCCTCGGGCGTCTTCCGCAACGTCGTTGTCGTCGGCGGGGGCTCGCTGCCCAAGCTGGGCATGAAATTCCAGGGGCACCTGAAGAACAACCTCCCCGTGTTGGAGGACGTGGTCGGCGGCTCCGCGGCGCTCGTGACCACCGACGACGGGGTGTCGCCCCGGCTGCGCCTCGACGCCGTGGGCCGCCACCGGGTGCGGATGGGGTCGTCCAACCCGCAGATCATGGAGGCGCTCGGGGTGGAGCCCCTGGAACGGCTCGGCTACACCATGCTCGACGTCGACGACTATGCCACGGAGCTCCACAACCCCGAGATCACCGAGCCGCAGGGCTCGGGCAACGTCCCCGAACGCAACTACAAGACCCTCGCGGCGCTCGCTGCCCGCCGGGGCGATATCGACCGTGCGGAGATCCCGGCGTTCATGGCGCAGCGGGGCATGCCCGGCTTCGCCCCCACCCAGGGGCATCTCGCCTCCGCGCTGTGCTACCTGCCGCATGCGCTGGCGCGCCTGACCCGCGGCGGGGCGACGCGAGTGCATATGATTGCAAAGGGAAGCCTGTTCCTTGGGAGGATGACGCAGGCCTCCGACGGAATGAGCGTCCTGCTCGAGCGCAACCAGGGAAGCTAGCTCCTGGTCCCGCCGCGCAGGGCGCCGGAAACGGTACGAGGGGGTGATGTCTCCAGTGTTCGATGGCAAGCTCGTGATCGCCCTTGGCGAGCGCGACGGCGTGGCCGGTCCCGCCATCGCTGCGTGTGCCAAGGCGGCCGGCAGCGACGTGGTGTTCGCGGCGACCGAGTGTTTCGTCTGAACGGCGTCGGGCGCCATGGACCTCGGTACGCAGGAAGCGATTCTTCGACTGGTCAACCAGCACGGAGCCGAAAAGCTCCTCGTACTGCTCGGGGCTCCGGATGCCGAGAGTGCGGAGATCTCGGCCGAAACGGTGATCCTCGGGGACCCCACGTACGCAGGTCCGCTGGCGGAGACCCAGTTGGGTCTCGACGTGTACCACATTCTGGAAGAAGAGATCCGGACGTCGATCCCGGCCGAGACCTGGGACAACCAGGTCGGGCTGATGGCCGACGTCCTGGACGCGGATGAGATTGCAACCGCCGTGCGGGGGATGCGGGACCGCAGAAGTTCATCGAACTGAGAGAGGCCGGTAGCACACGACGATGCAGGTGCGGTTGAGGGTTGCGCTGCTTTTGGTTGGGATGCTGGCGGCAGTCTCCTGTTCGCACGGCGGCGCGACGGTCAAGGAGAGCATCCACAACACCGACCAGCGACTCTCCGTGGTCTCGGTGAACACCCTGCCGACGTCGATCGGCCCGGTCGTCGTGGGTGAGGTGCGCAACGCCTCCAACGCCCCGGTCGAGGGGGTGCAGGTCGCCGTCTCGCTCACCGACAAGGCGGGCAAGGCCATCGGCGACCAGTTCGGCTTCACCCTGCTCAAGATCGTTCCCGCGGGCGCCAAGGCCGCGTTCTCCATCCCGTACACGGGAGGGCCCCGAGACGTGAGCAAGGTGAGCGCCACCGTGTCGGCCGATCCATCGGTCAAAATGCAGTACACGACGGTGCAGGTGACGGCTAAGCAGGGCGAGCCCCTGGGCACGGACTACGAGGTGACGGGCACGGTCACGAACTCGAGCACGACGCCGGTGCATTTCGCGAACGTGGTCGCCACGTTCTACGACAAGGCCGGCGCGGTGGTCGGTGCGGCCCACGACGTGAGCGACACGACGGCGCTCCCCCCGGGCGGCACGACCTCGTTCAGCATCATCCTTCAGGAGCAGGCGGCGAAGGTCGCCACCTACTCGCTGGCAGCAGAGGCCCAGATTGTCGATCAGGGCCACTGAGGGCGGCCCCCCCTGGGGGCCGACCGGGCCGCCGGAGCCCGAGGAAAAGCGGCGCAACATCAAGCTCATCGCCTTGGCGTTGCTCGTCGCGATCGTGGCCACCGTCGGGGTGCTCGCGGCCACGGGCGTGATCCACGTTCCCTTCATCGGCAGCAACACCGTGACCGAGGGGGACCCGCTGTTCGGCTGGACGCTGGCCGTCCCCACCAAGTGGACGAGCTCGAGCCACTCCCTGAACCAATCCGACGTCCGTTTCCTCTCCGAGGGCAGCGGCGTCGGCGTCCAGGTGCGGGCCCAGCGCTACTACCAGGAGATCCCTGCGGACCAGGTCTCCAAGGACCTGATCGTCCAGCAGGTCAAACCGGTGATCAACGACGAGAGCGCCCAGTTGACGATTGTGGAGGGCCCGACGTTCGGCAAGATCAACGGCGTGCCGTACGTGAAGTTCCTCTATACGTACTTCGTGCCGATCAACGGCGTCAGGACCCATCTGGAGCACTCGCAGTACCACTTCTTCAATGGCGCCAACGTCGAGGAGGTGACGTACGAGACCCAGGCATCCAAGTACTCGGCGGCGGTCTCGGACATCACGAAGTCGATCCAGACGTTCCACAGCACCCACCTGAGCCCGGCGCCCACCCCTGCCGCGTCGGCGTCGCCCTCCGCCTCCCCCAGCCACTAGCTCACGCGCCGCCGGATTCCCGCCGGGCTCCTTAGGGCCGGGGGCGGTCTTTGACGGGCCTTCGAAACCCGGTATATCGTACCGGGCCTACGATCCGAGTCCTTTTTTAACGGATCTTGTCAGCGGGATACACGCATGAACTTGATCCTCATCTTTGGCTTGGGTCTCCTGGGAGTCTTCCTGGCGATCGTCATGGTGCTCTTCCTGGTCATCGCCAGGAACCTGAAGTCCATGGCCGCCGCCGTCGAGCAGGCGACGAACCTTGTCCAGACCGTCGAGAGCCAGGGCGGCATCCCGATCACCCCGCCGCCGCGCAAACGCACGATGAAGGAGATCTTCTCGGTCCTCCCCAGCCTGCTGAAGCGGGCTGACACTCTGGACAAGCGCTAACCGGAAGGAGCCACAGCGTGCCGCACTGGTTACAACTCCTGCTCAATCCGCTGTTTCTCATCGCCGCGGTCGTGATCGTGGGGGGCTCGCTGGTGGCGCTGAGAGTCTCCAAGCGGCAGATGCAGCACAAGCTCAGCACGTTCACGCCGGGGAGGGTCCAGCTGACCTCGGACCAGCCAACCGTGACCTTTGGCGATGTCGCCGGGCTCGACGAGGTGGTCGCCGAGCTCAAGGAGGTCAAGGACTACCTCACCAACCCGGAGCGCTTCAAGGCACTCGGCGCCCAGTTGCCGCGGGGCATGCTGCTCTACGGCCCCCCCGGCAGCGGCAAGACCCTGCTCGCTCGGGCCCTGGCCGGCGAGACCGGCGTCCCCTTCTACTCGGTCTCGGCCTCGAGCTTCGTCGAGGTCTACGTCGGCATCGGGGCCGCCCGGGTGCGCCAACTCTTCGAGGAGGCCAAGAAGAACACCCCGTCCATCGTCTTCATCGACGAGCTCGACGCCGTGGGCCGGCGCCGCAGCGCCGACGTCGGCGGGGACCGGGAATTCGACCACACCCTCAACCAGCTCCTGGTGGAGCTGGACGGGTTCGCGATGTCGGAGGGGGTCGTGCTCATCGGCGCGACCAACCGGCCGGAGCTCATCGACCCTGCGCTGATGCGGCCCGGCCGCTTCGATCGCCGGATGCACGTCGACAAACCCGACGTCAACGGGCGGCTGGCCATCCTGCGCCTGCATGCCGCCAAGCGGCCCTTCTCCGGCCGCATCGACTGGATGTCGGTGGCCCACCGCACGCCCGGCCTCACAGGGGCGGAGCTTGCCAACATCATCAACGAGGCGTCGTTCCTCGCGGCACGGCGCCAGCGCCCCACGATCAGCTCCGAGGAGGTCGAGGAGGCGGTCGACCGGGTGGCCAACGGCGCCAAGAGCAACCGCGTCATCAGCGACGACCAGAAGCGCCTCATCGCCTACCACGAGGCCGGCCACGCCATCCTGTCCCTGCTGCTGCGGGGCATCCGGCCGGTGGCCCGCGTCTCGATCATCGGCAGGATGGGCGGCCTCGGGCGGTCCAACTGGTCGGCCAACGACGACAGCGAGGTCATGACCCGCCGGGAGCTGATGAGCCAGCTCATGGTGCTGCTCGGGGGCCGGGCCGCCGAGAAGAACACCTTCGGCGAACCGAGCACGCGGGCCGAGGACGACCTCGAGCAGGCCTGGGACCTCGCCCGGCGCATGGTCAACCGTTGGGGCATGTCCGAAGACAACGAGGACGGCCGGGAGTACGGGAGCAGCCGCGATCCCAACGGCCGGGACTCCGGTCGGGACTCCGGTGGCGACCGCTCGCCGGACCGGGATGCCAAGGCCCTCATCGCCAAGGCGGAGCAGGCGGCCCGGAGCATCCTGGCCGACAACAAGGACCGGCTGGGCGCGGTCGCCGAGGCGCTCATCGAGCGGGAGACCTTGGTGCGGGCCGAGATCGCCCGCCTGGCCGGCCTCACGAGCCTGCTGCCCGAAGAGGAGCGGGGGCCGTGGCCGCCGGAGCACGAGGAGGAAGAGCACCTGGCCCCCGTGCGGGAGTTGCACCAGCGCTGATCCGAACCTAGCTCTTGACGACCTTCGGAAAAATAGCGCGTAGACGCGTCATTTTTTCCGGAGTTCAAGTTCAGCGGCCCCCGCCCTCGTCGATGTCGCGACGGGTGAAGGTCAATGCCCAGATCACGACGAGGGCAGCGAGGAGCCCCGCGAGGTAGATGACCCCGCGGCTCGCGTGCAGCACGAGGATCCGCTCGGGGCCGAAGGACCCGCCCGGCGAGGGTGGGAGGAAGAGCCGGAGCCTGCCTGCCAGGACCGCTGCGGCGTTCGTCGTCAGGAACCAGCGGACCCAGCCGGGCTGGACGTGACGCAGGATCGACTCCACGATGATCAGGTAGCCCACGGTCGCGGCCACGGCCGCCACGGTGTGCCGGGTGAAGCCGGCAATCGCGCAGCCTGCCCCCGTGAGGAAGCCGACCAGCAGGAGGCCCCGTGCCCCCCGCCCGATCATGACGTTCACGACATGGCTGGTGGTGCCCGACGTCGTGCCTCGGCTCGCGGCGATCAGCCACGAACCGGTCATGCCGAGGGCAATGGCCACCGCCCCGACCGCCACGAACACGAGGATCGCCGCCCCCAGCTTCGCGGCCAGGACCCGTAGCCGCCGGGGTTCCCAGGTCAGCAGGCTCGCCATCGTCCCCGCCCCCCACTCCGCCCCGATGAAGCCGGCCCCGATGACGAAGCCCAGCAGGCTCATGGCGGTGACAATCCCGACGACGACGTTGGGAGCGTGCTCGGCAAACGAGTAGCGGGGGTCCCGGTAGATGCCCTGGTAGATCTCATCCACGGTTGGGCCGTGGAAGGCGCACGCATCCGGTGGGGCACCGGGCTGGAGGCCGGCCTTGCATTGCGCGACCACCGCGGGCGGTATCGAGCCGAACCGGGAAGCTTCCAGCGCGGCCTCGGTCCGGGCTCGGGCCTGGGCCCCGGCGATGTCGCGGTTGGAACGGATGGCCTGAAGGACGCCCAACAGCACCAGGACTGCCAGACCCGCCAGGAGGAGGTAGCGGAACATCCGGCGCGCCGTGAGGCGGCGCACCTCGGCGTTCAGGAGGCGTGTCACGCGGGCGGCCCCTGTATGGGCACTGGGGCTTGCTGGGGCTCCTGGGTGAGGGAAAGGAACACGTCCTCGAGGTCCGCATGGTCGGGGCCGAGTTCGTCGGCCCAGATCCCCCGCTCGCCAAGGAGCCGGTTGACGTCCGAGGGGGTGGCCCCCGAGACCATCAGCCAGCCATCCTGCTGGGCGGCGGTGAGCCCCGCCTCGGCGAGCAGCGCCCCGGCGGTGGCCGGGTCGGTCACCTTCACCCGGACACGGGCAGCTGCGCCTCCGGCGAGGACGGCGGCGACGGAGCCGGTCCGGACCGAGCGCCCGTGGGCCACGATGGTCACCGACGTGCAGATCTGCTCGACCTCCGAGAGCAGGTGCGAGGACAGCAGGACCGTCACGCCCGTGCTGGCCAGGTGGGCCATCAGCTTGCGGACCTCCCGGATGCCGGCGGGGTCGAGCCCGTTGGTGGGCTCGTCAAGCAGGAGCAGGCGGGGCCGCTTCATGAGTGCCTGGGCGATGCCGAGGCGCTGGCGCATCCCGAGCGAGTAGCCCTTGACCCGGTCCGCCGCCCGGTCGGTCAGGCCGACGATCTCCAGCGCCTCGTCCACCCGGGCGGGCTCGAGGCCGGCCACCCTGGCGAGGAGGTCGAGGTTGCGCCGGCCGCTGAAGGAGGGGAAGAACCTCGGGCTCTCCACGACCGATCCGACCTCGGGCACGGCGGCCGCCAGATGCGACGGGACGGGCTGGCCGAGCAGCCGGACCTCGCCGGCATCGGGGCGGACGAGGCCGAGCAGGATCCGCAGCGTCGTCGTCTTGCCCGATCCGTTGGGGCCGAGGAAGCCGTGGACCTCGCCCGGGGCGACCACCAGGTCCAGGCCGTCCAGCGCCTTCCGGGGCCGCCTCCGGCGGATGCCGCCCGCGTAGACCTTGCGGAGCCCAGACACCTCCACCGCAGACATGGCCGCCATCTTACAACCCGAATGGGTTGTTCAACCTGAATTACGGGAGCGGGATGTTCAGCCCACCAACCGACTCGTAGACCGCGATGGTCGCCCGGGCCGCTGCCTCCCAGCTGAACTGCTCGATCACTCGCCGCCGCCCGGCCTTCCCCATCGCGGTGGCCCGGGCAGGGTCGGCGATGAGGACGTTGAGCCGCTCGGCGATGTCGTGGGCGAACTGCACAGGATCGGCAGGGCCCACCCCGCCGGCCTCCCCGCCGGCCACGGGGTCGTAGGGGACGAGAAGGCCGGTCACCCCGTCGTCGACGACCTCGGGGATCCCGCCGGTGGCGGTCGCAACCACCGCCGCCTCGCAGGCCATCGCCTCGAGGTTGACGATCCCGAGGGGCTCGTAGATCGACGGGCAGCAGAACACCGTGGCGTGGCTCATGATCTGGACCACCTCCCGCCGGGGCAGGGGCTCGGGGATCCAGATGATGCCGGGGCGCCAGTCCTGCAGCTTTGCCACCTTGTCGGCCATCTCGGCGGCGAGCCCGGGCGTGTCCGGGGCGCTTGCGCACAGGACGAGCTGGGCGGAGGGATCCATCTCCTTCGCGGCATCGAGGAGGTGGGTGATCCCCTTCTGCCGGGTGATGCGGCCGACGAACACCACGGCGGGGCTGGCCGGGTCGATGCCGTGGCGATCCAGGGTGTCGATGTCCGGGTCGGGCCGGTACTCCTCGGCGTCCACCCCGTTGTGGATGACATGGACGCGCCCCGGGTCGACCGCCGGGTAGCACTCGAGGACATCCAGGCGCATCTGCCCGGACACGGCGATGACGCCGTCGGCGGCCTCGACGGCGGTGCGCTCGCAGAAGCTCGACAGGGCGTGCCCCCCCGCCCCGAGCTGCTCCGCCTTCCAGAGGCGCTTGGGCTCGAGGCTGTGGCACGTCATGACGTGCGGGATGTCGTACAGCAGCTTGGCGACGTGGGCGCCCAGGTTGGCGTACCAGGTGTGGCTGTGGACCACCGAGGCGTCGTCGAGGCCCGCCGCCATCGCCAGGTTGATCGAGATCGTTTGGAGGGTGCCTGCGTTGTGGGGAGCGCCCGGCCCCGCCGTGGGGTCGCCGAATGCGCGGACCCTCGGCTCCCCCGGCCCGGTCTCCGGCCGCTGGGCGCCGAAGCAACGGACCTCGACGTCGACGAAGCGTGCCAGCTCGGCCGCCAGGTAGGCGACATGGACCCCCGCCCCGCCGTAGACCTCGGGCGGGTACTCCCGGCTCATCAGGACGACCTTCATGGGCATGGCGCGCATGATGACGTACCGGCGGTGGGTATGAACGGGTCAGACGCACCTGGCCAGGCGTTGGGCGAGGACTGAGCACGCATCCTCTAGAGTGGACAGCATCCGGACCGGCCCGGCAAGTCCTACGCAGCGCCAGCGAAGCGACTCCAACGTCGACACGAGCCGAGGAGACTGATGAACGTGAGCGACGGCAGGCGGCGCGTCGTCGTCGAGGGCGTGACGCCCGAGATCGACTGCGGCCGGTTCCCCATCAAACGCATAACGGGCGACACCGTGACGGTCGAGGCCGACGTCTTCGCCGACGGCCACGACGTCGTCACCGGCGTCCTCGCCTGGCGGCGCGACGGCATCGACGAGTGGACCGAGACCCCCATGGAGGACCTCGGCAACGACCACTGGCGTGCCTCCTTCGTCACTGGCGACGTGGGGCGCCACACCTACACGGTCCGGGGTTGGGTCGACCACTTCGCCACGTGGTGGCGCGGGTATCTCAAGAAATTGGAGGCCGGTGTCGATGCATCGGTCGACCGGTTGATCGGGGCTGACCTGGTAGAGGCGGCGGCCAAGCGCGCATCCGGAGAGGACGCCGATGAGCTGATAGCCTTCGCTGAGCAGCTCCGGGCCGGGGGGCCGGGGAGGGTCACGGGGGTGAACAGCGACATGGTGCGGCGGGTGTCCGACTACCCCGACACGTCGCTATCCGGCTCCCTCCCCCAGGAGCTGGGCGTGGTCGTGGACCGGCCCCGCGCCCGCTTCAGCGCCTGGTACGAGATGTTCCCGCGCTCGGCGTCCGACGAGCCGGGGCGGCATGGGACGTTCGCCTACGTCGAGAAGCGCCTCCCGTACGTGGCCGGCCTCGGCTTCGACGTGCTGTACCTCCCCCCGATCCATCCCATCGGGATCGCCCATCGCAAGGGGAAGAACAACACGACGGAGGAAACGGCGGGTGACCCCGGCAGCCCCTGGGCCATCGGGGGGGCGGAGGGGGGCCACACGGCCATCCACCCCGAGTTGGGCACGCTGGCGGACTTCGACCACCTGGTGGCCGCGGCAAACCGCTTCGGCCTCGAGGTGGCCCTCGACTTCGCCATCCAGGCCTCCCCGGACCACCCCTGGGTCACCGAGCACCCCCAGTGGTTCCGCAGCCGCCCCGACGGCACCCTACAGTACGCCGAGAACCCGCCGAAGAAGTACCAGGACATCTACCCGCTCGACTTCGAAAGCGAGGACTGGCAGGGGCTCTGGGAGGCGCTCAAGGCCGTCGTGGACTTCTGGATCGGCCACGGCGTGAAGATCTTCCGGGTGGACAACCCCCACACCAAGGCGTTCGCCTTCTGGGAGTGGCTGATCAGCGGGGTCAAAGCCGAGCACCCCGACGTGCTGTTCCTTGCCGAGGCATTCACCCGCCCGAAGGTGATGTACCGCCTGGCGAAGGTGGGCTTCACCCAGTCCTACACGTACTTCACCTGGCGGAGCACCAAGGCCGAGATCATCGAGTACATCACCGAGCTGACGACCACGGAGGTCGCCGAGTTCTTCCGGCCCAACTTCTGGCCGAACACGCCGGACATCCTGGCCACCCAGCTCCAGGCCGGAGGCCGGCCCGGGTTCGTCGCCCGGCTGATCCTGGCGGCGACGCTGGGCACCTCCTACGGCATCTACGGCCCTCCCTTCGAGATGGGCGAGAACGAACCCATCGCCCCCGGCTCGGAGGAGTACCTGAACTCGGAGAAGTACGAGATCCGCACCTGGGACCTCCACAGGATGGACAGCCTGAGCGAAGTCATCGCGCGGGTGAACCTCATCCGCCGCGACAACCCCGCCCTCCAGGGTGGCGCCATCCCGCAGTTCCAGCCGGTCGACAACGATCAGCTCATCGCTTGGACCAAGTCCACGGACGACCGTTCCAACGTGATCCTCGTGGTGGTGAACCTCGACCCGCACAATCCCCAGTGGGGGTGGATCGACCTGCCCGTGGCGGACCTCGGCCTGCCGGCGGACCAGCCGTACGAGATCGAGGACCTGCTGACCGGGACCCGCTACACCTGGGCGGGGCCTCGGAACTACGTCCGGCTCGACCCCGCAGCGATGCCCGCCCACGTTTTCTCCCTACGAGCCCTGCGGCACGCCACCGCTGCGCCCCCCTCCCATGTCCAGTAGGCCCCCTGCGGCAGCGTCCTCCGCCCTCGGGCCCACCGGCATCGGGACGGACTCGCTCTGGTACAAGGACGCCGTCATCTACGAGGTGCCCGTCCGGGCCTTCTCCGACTCCAACGGCGACGGCATCGGAGACTTCCATGGACTGACCGGCAAGCTGGACTACCTTCAGGACCTCGGCGTGACGGCGATCTGGCTCCTGCCGTTCTATCCCTCGCCGCTGCGCGACGACGGCTACGACATCGCCGACTACACCGACATCCACCCCACCTACGGCACCCTGCGGGACTTCAAGACCTTCCTGCGGGAAGCCCGCTGGCGGGGTCTCAAGGTCATCACCGAGCCGGTGCTCAACCACACCTCGGACCAGCACCCGTGGTTCCAGCGGGCACGCCGGGCACGGCCGGGGAGCAGCCACCGGGACTTCTACGTCTGGAGCGACACCCCGGAGCGCTACAAGGACGCCCGCATCATCTTCAAGGACTTCGAGTCGTCCAACTGGACCTGGGATCCGGTTGCCAAGGCCTACTACTGGCACCGCTTCTACTCGCATCAGCCGGACCTCAACTGGGACAACCCCGAGGTGAAACGGGCGATGTTCAGTGTCGTCGACTTCTGGCTCGACATGGGCGTCGACGGGATGCGCCTCGACGCCGTGCCCTACCTCATCGAGCGCGAGGGCACCAGCTGCGAGAACCTGCCGGAGACCCACCAGATCCTGAAGGAGCTGCGGGCCCACATCGACGAGCGGTACAGCAACCGGATGCTGCTGGCCGAGGCGAACCAGTGGCCGGAGGAGGCCAGCGCCTACTTCGGCAATGGCGACGAGTGCCACATGGCGTTCCACTTCCCGCTCATGCCGCGCCTGTTCATGTCGATCCGCATGGAGGACCGCTTCCCGGTGCTCGACATCCTGGGCCAGACCCCGCCGGTCCACGAGTCGTGCCAGTGGGCCGTCTTCCTGCGCAACCACGACGAGCTGACGCTCGAGATGGTCACCGACGAGGAGCGGGACTACATGTACCGCGTCTATGCCGGGGACCCGCAGGCCCGGATCAACCTCGGGATCCGCCGGCGGCTGGCGCCGCTGCTCGGGGCGGACCGCAAGACGATCGAGCTCATGAACGGGTTGCTCTTCTCGCTGCCGGGGACCCCGGTCCTGTACTACGGCGACGAGATCGGCATGGGCGACAACATCTACCTCGGCGACCGCAACGGGGTCCGCACGCCGATGCAGTGGAACGGCGACCGCAACGCCGGCTTCTCGCGGGCGAACCCCCAGAGCATCTTCCTGCCGGTGGTCATCGACCCCGAGTACCACGCCCAGGCCGTCAACGTCGAGGGACAGGCGAACAACTCCAATTCGCTCCTGTGGTGGACGAAGCGCCTCGTCGCGCTGCGACGCCGCTACCAGGCCTTCGGGCGGGGGTCGCTCGAGTTCCTCTACCCGGAGAACCGCAAGGTGCTGGCCTACACCCGAACCTGGGGGCCTCCCGAGAACCCACAGGTGATCCTCGTCGTTGCCAACCTCTCCCGCTTCGTGCAGTACGCCGAGATCGACCTCGGGGCCTACCGCGGCCAGGTGCCGGTGGAGCTGTTCGGCCAGACCGAGCTGCCCCGGATCGGGGACCGCCCATACCTGTTCACCCTCGGCCCCCACTCGTTCTACTGGTTCGCCCTCGAGTCGCAGGCCTCCCGCGACCGGCAGCCAGTCAGGGACGGGGGCGCCCCGCTGCCGGTGGTCGACGTGAAAGGGACG
>DASPZW010000302.1:0-2786 GCA_035636055.1 Actinomycetota bacterium | reverse complement strand
CCGCCCCTCACCGCCATCGAGAACATTACCCTGCCGATCGACCTGGCGGGAGCCCGGCCCGACGGTGAGTGGCTGAACAGCGTGGTCGACACCCTGCGCATCCGGGACCGCCTCAATCACAAGCCCGACGAGCTGTCCGGCGGCCAGCAGCAGCGGGTCGCCGTCGCCCGGGCACTGGCGACGCGGCCCCAGATCATCTTCGCCGACGAGCCCACCGGCAACCTCGACACCCGGGCCGGGGCGGAGGTGCTGCACATCATGCAGGACTCCGTCCGGGACCTGGGGCAGACCGTCGTGATGGTCACCCACGACCCCGTCGCCGCCGGCTACGCCGACCGGGCGATCTTCCTCGTCGACGGCAAGGTGGTCGCCGAGATGTTCGACCCGACGGCGGAGCGGGTGCTCGACCAGATGAAGACGTTGGGGGGCTGAGGGCTGCCATGCTGAAAGCCACCCTGAAGAGCCTCATGGCGCACAAGCTGCGCCTGGCCCTGACCGCGCTCGCCGTCGTGCTCGGCGTGATGTTCATGGCGGGGACCTTCGTCCTCACCGACACGATCAAGCACAGCATCAACGGCCTGGTCAACCAGGGCACCGCTGGCAAGAACGTGGTCGTGCGGGGCGTGGCCCCCTTCTCCTCCGGGGGAATCATGGGCAGCCAGGACGCGCTCAGCGGCAACAGCCGCCCCCTCGTACCCGAGTCGTTGCTGGCCACCGTGAAGGGTGTGTCCGGCGTTGCGATCGCCGACGGTCAGGCAGAGGGCACCGTCAGCATCGTCGATGCCAAGGGGAAGGCCCTCGGCCCCCAACGGGGTGCGCCGACGGTCGCCGTGGCCTGGGTGCCGGATCGGGCGCTCTCGTCCCTGGTCATCCGCTCCGGTCGGGAGCCACGGAAAGCCGGTGAGGTCATGCTCGACCGCAAGACCGCCACGTCGCACAAGTTGGCGATCGGGGACCAGATCACCGTCACGGGCAACCTCGGTCCCCAGCCCTTCACACTCGTGGGGACGCTGGGCTACGGGACGCAGGACACGATTGCCGGTGCCGCCATCGCCGCCTTCGACACGTCCACGGCCCAGGCCATCGCCGGAAAGCCCGGCTACTTCAGCGAGATCGACATCGACGCCGCCAAGGACGTGCCCACCGACGCGCTCGTCACCCGCGTCGGGGCCGTCATGCCGGCACACTACGAGGCGGTCAGCGCCGCAACGGCAGCCAGCGATATGGCCGCCAGTTTCGATTCCTTCCTGAGCTTCTTCAACACGTTCCTGCTGGTGTTCGCCGGCATCTCGCTGCTGGTCGGGGCGTTCATCATCTTCAACACCTTCAGCATCCTGGTCGGCCAGCGCACCCGGGAACTTGCCCTGCTCCGGGCAGTCGGGGCGGGGCGGGGGCAGGTGCTTGGCTCGGTCCTCGGGGAGGCCCTGATCACCGGGCTGGTCGGCTCGGCACTCGGGGTCGGCCTCGGCATCGGGGTCGCCTACGGCCTCTACTACCTGCTCAAGAGCTCCCTCAGCCTTTCGACGACCACCATGCAGATCCTTCCCCGCACGATCATCATCTCGATGACCGCCGGCACGGTGATCACGCTGGTGTCGGCGGTGTTCCCGGCGTTGCGGGCCTCACGGGTGCCGCCGGTCGCCGCCATGCGGGACGACGTGGTCGTCGGCGAGTCGTCGCTGCGCCGCCGGGCGTTTCTCGGGAGCACCGTCCTCGCCGTCGGCATCGCGGCGCTGGTGGTCGGGCTTGTGGGCAAGACCTTGGCGGCGGTCGGGGTCGGGGCCTTCTTCGTGTTCATCGGCGTCGCCATGCTGGTGCCGCTGATCGCGTCCCCCATGGCCCGCCTGATCGGGGCTCCGCTGCCCTGGGTGCAGGGCGTCAGCGGCAAGCTCGGGAGGGCGAACTCCGCCCGCAACCCGCGCCGGACCGCCGCCACGGCATCGGCCCTCATGATCGGCATCGCCGTCGTGGCGGCGATCGCCACGCTGGTCGGGTCCCTCCTGGGTTCCTTCAATGGCCTGTTCGACAAGAGCTTCCAGGCGAGCTACGTCATCTCGACCAACACCGGCCAGCCCTTCCCTGCCGGCCCGGCCGAGACGGCCATCAAGGCAGCCCCTGGGGTGACAGCCATGAGCGGCTTCGCCCAGGCGCAGTTCCATCTCAAAGGCGCAGGCAAGCCCCTGTCGGGCATCGACCCGGTCGAGGGGCCGAAGGTGTTCCGCATCGAGGTCACGAAGGGCTCGATCGCACCGCTGGCCCAGGGAGCGCTCCTGGTGGACGAGACCACCTCGACCAACGACCACATCAACGTCGGTGACAAGCTGACCGCCACCTTCGCCACGACCGGCGACAAGGTGTTCCCCGTCGCCGGGGTGTACAAGGACAACCAGTTCCTCGGGCCGTACCTGGTCTCGAACGCGGTGGTCGCCGAGAACACGAATGTGGCCCGGGACGCGGTGGTCCTGGTCAAGACCTCGTCGACCACGGCTGCGACCCAGGATGGGCTGAAGAAGGCAGTCGCCGCCTTCCCTGACCTGAAGGTCCGCACGGGGGCGCAGTTCAAGGCCGACCAGAAGAAACAGATCAAGGGCTTCCTCTACTTCGTCTACGCTCTGCTGGGGCTGTCGATCGTCATCGCCATGTTCGGGGTGATCAACACGCTGGCGTTGTCGGTGCTGGAGCGCACGCGCGAGATCGGGCTCATCCGCTCCATCGGGATGTTCCGGCGGCAGGTCCGGCGCATGATCCGGGGCGAGGCGGTGGTGGTCGCCATCCTGGGGGCGATC
>DASPZW010000301.1:0-11192 GCA_035636055.1 Actinomycetota bacterium | reverse complement strand
CGCAGGGAGCCGCTGCGCGCCGAGCTGGAGTCGTTCGGGGCGGCGGTCCGGGGTGACGACGCCTCGGTGGTCCCGGGGGCGGCCGGCCTCGCCGTGGTGCGGCTGCTCGCCGAGCTGACCGACCAGATCGCCGCCCAGGGGGGTCCAGGGGGGAGTAGCAGCCCCCCGTAGCGACTCCTCGGCGATCATGTCCTCGTACGCCGGGTCGGCGCTTGACCTCTCGGGATCCACTGCCTCGCCCAACGCCCCTCCTCACAACCGTGACGTGCGTTGCTACGCCCGGAAGGACCGGACCCCTTCGATGACCTGCGCGATCTGGTCCTCGGCGAGGTCCGGGTACAGCGGCAGCGTGATCAGGCGCTGCCACTCCTCCTCCACGATCGGCAGCGACGCCGAGAAGGGCTTGTACACCCCGTAGAGGTGGTTCGGGTAGTAGTGCACCGACGTCGCGACGCCCCGCTCGCTCAGGTGATCGATGACGGCGTTGCGGCGGTCCTTCGGTACCCGGATGACGTAGTTGTGCTGGGCGGAGATCACGTAGGGGCGGACGGTCGGCGTCTGTACCCATCCCAGGTCGGCGAGGCCTTCGGTGTAGAGCCGGGCGATGGTGCGGCGGCGTTCGTTGTTGCGCTCCAGCTTCCCGAGCTGCACCAGGCCGATGGCCGACGGGATGTCGGAGAGGTGGGCCTTCAGGCCCACCTCGTCCACGCCGTACTGCCAGTTGTAGTGGGACGGCTGCCCCCGGCTCTCGGTGTCGGTCCGCTCCCACGTCGAGCGGTCGATCCCGAGCCAGCGCATGTGGCGCAGCCGCTGGGCGACGGCGTCGTCCTCCACGGTGATCATGCCCCCCTCGCCGCAGGCGAGGTTCTTCACCGCGTGGAAGCTGAAGCAGGTGAGCTCCGCGATCGATCCGACCTTCCTGCCCTTGTACGAGGCGCCACAGGCGTGCGCGGCATCCTCGATGAGGGGGATGGAATGCTCGGCCGCCAGGGCTCGCAGCTCGTCGAGGTCGGCCGGATGGCCCCCGTAGTCGACGGCCATGATGGCGGCGGTGTCGGGGGTGATCTTCTCGGCGACCCGGTTGGGGTCGAGGCACAGCGTCTCCGGATCGATATCGGCGAAGACCGGCCGGCCGCCGCAGTAGAGGATCACGTGGTTGCTGGACACGAAGGTGAGGGAGGTGGTGATGACCTCCCGCTCCTCGATCCCGACAATCTTGACCGCCAGGTGCAGCGCCGCCGTCGCCGAGTTCGTGCCGATGGCGTGCGCCACGCCGACGTACTCGGCGAAGCGCTGCTCGAACTCCTCGGTCTTCGGGCCAAGCCCGACCCAGCCGGAGGCCATCGGGCCCCGGAGCGCCTCGTACTCCTCCGGCCCGTAGGACGGCTTGAAGACAGGGATCAATGTTGCTCCTTAGGTTGCTTCGTAGGCTCCAAGATACCGTTCCGCCGTCCCACCCCACGGGTAGGCCTCGGCGATGCGCTCGGCGAGCCTCTTCGGGGGACCGGCCTCGTGGGCAGCAAGGACTGCCTCGCGGATCGAGGAAGAGTCGGTGCTGCAGTACCAGGCGTCCCTGCCGAAGTAGTCCTCCGGGGTGCCCGCCCGGGAGACGACCACCGCCGCCCCGAGGGCAGCCGCGTCGAGGCTGACGAGGCCGGGAAGCTCGAAGAAGCTGGGGAGGGCGTGGACGCGGGCACGCAGGTGCGCCTGCCGGAGGTCCTCGTCATCGACGTAGCCCGAAAACAGCACGCCTGGCCCAGCCGCCTGCCGGCACCGGGCGGCGTAGGCGGGGAAGATGGCGTCGGTGCCGACGAGCCGAAGGGGGATCCCCGTGCCCCGGAGCGCCTCGATCAGGCCCAGCTGGTTCTTGCGGGGGTCGAGACGGCCCACGCAGAGCACCCCAGCCCGGTCCCCGTTGCCCGCGGGCGGCCGGCGGTCGGTACCGAAGGGGACGACCGTCGTCGGGAGAGTCCCGAACTCGTCTTCCAGCGCGAATGCCTCGGCGGCGCCGCTCGGGCAGACGGCGTCGGCGCCGGCCAGGACCGTTGCCTGCCGCCGCCGCACGCCCCACACGGAGGCGGCCCGGCGCTCCCGCACCGCCCGCAGCGCACCGATGCCCTTGGCGCGGAACGCCAGCGCCTCCGCCCGCGGCAGGCTGGCCACGTAGCGATCGAGGGGCCACCACAGCGGGGTGAGGACGAGGCGCACGCCGGCCGCCCGGGCACTGCGGGCGAGCGTCTCGGTCACGGAGAGGACGGAGCGGTCGAGGTTGATCGCGTGGACCACGTCGAAGCCCCGGAGGCCGGCCTCCGGGGGCCGGGCGGCGATGACGACCTCGTGGCCCCGGGATCGCATCTCCCGGGCGAGGCGCGCCGCCACCGTGGAGTCGCCGCCCCGTCGCTCACCCGCGCTCTCCCGACCCTGCAGAAGGATCCTCACCTTGGTCCTCCCGAGGTTCTGTGCCTTTTGGTCGCTGCGAACCAGAAGGTACCGAACTTCGCGGCAAGGCATCTACTATCGAGAGCGTAGTGAGCAACCCCGAACGCCCCCTGAAGGTCACCTTCCTCGTCCCGTACCCGGTGGGCCGGGCCCCCGGGCAGCGCTTCCGGTTCGAGCAGTGGCTCCGCTTGCTGCCCCCGGAGGCGGTCGAGGCCCGCATCCTTCCCCTCTTCGGCCCGGCCGCGTACGCCCGGCTCTACGAACCGGGCGGCACGGCCCGGAAGGCCGCCCAGACCGCCGCGGCGCTGGCACGGCGGGCGCTCCAGGCCCACGTCGCCAAGAAGGCAGACGTCGTGTTCGTCTACCGGGGTGCCTTCGTCCTCGGGCCGCCGGTCTTCGAGATGCTGCTGGAAAGCCGCGTGCCGGTCGTCTTCGACTTCGACGACGCCATCTTCCTCGGTGGCACCAGCGAGGCGAACGCCCGTGCCGCCCGCCTGAAGCGCCCCGACGCGGTCGGCCGGATCGTCGCGGGGGCCGCAGCCACGACCGTCGGCAACGAGTACCTGGCCGGCTATGCCCGGCGGTTCAGCCCCCGGGTCCACGTGATCCCCACGACCCTCGACGTCGAGGAGTACCGGCCCCACCCGAAAACCCCGCACGACCTCGTCCGGGTCGGCTGGATCGGCAGCCCGACGACCTCGCCCCACCTGTCGTCGATCGAGGGGGCGCTCCGCCGTATGCTCGACGAACTGCCGGTGGAGCTGGTCGTGATCGGCGATCCGCACTTCCGCCTGCCCGGCGCCCCGCGCGTCACCGTCAAGCCCTGGCGGGCCGACACCGAGATCGCCGAAGCCGCCAGCTTCGACATCGGCCTGATGCCGCTCCCGGACGACGACTGGAGCCGCGGCAAGTGCGGGTTCAAGGCCCTCCTGTCGATGTCGCTCGGGGTCCCACCGGTGGTGTCGCCAGTCGGCGTCAACACCGAGATTGTGTCGGACGGGACCAACGGGCTGCTGGCCGCGGGCGAGGATGCCTGGGTTGCGGCGGTTGCGAGGCTGGCCGCCGATCCAAACCTGCGGGACACCCTGGGCGCCGCGGCCCGCGCAACCGTGGTCGAGCGGTACTCGGGCCAGGAATGGGCGCCGCGCTTTCTGGAGGTCCTGCGGGAGGTGGCAGCGACGCGGCCATGAGAAGTCGCGTTCGCGTACTGTTCACAGACGATCTGGAAGAACCCAACGTATAGTTTGGGCTCGTGCGTGCACTGATCACCGGCGGCGCCGGGTTCATCGGGTCACACCTCGCAGATGCCTTGCTGGCGCGTGGGGACTCGGTCATCGCCCTCGACAACCTCGCCACCGGCCGCCACGACAACATCCGCGAGCACATCGGCGATCCGCGCTTCGAGTTCGTCCTCGGCTCGATCGTCAACGCCGACCTCGTGGACGACCTGGTGTCCCGGGCGGACGTCGCCTTCCACCTCGCCGCCGCGGTCGGGGTCAAGCTCATCGTCGAGCGACCGCTCGAGTCCCTCGTCACGAACATCCGGGGTTCCGAGGTCCTGCTGGAGAAGGCCCACAAGTACGGCAAGAAGGTGTTGATCACCTCCACCTCCGAGATCTACGGCAAGAGCCCCGACATCCCGATGCACGAGGACAGTGACCGGCTCCTCGGCTCGCCGTTGGTCGGACGCTGGAGCTACTCGACGTCGAAGGCGGTCGACGAGATCCTGGCCCACGCCTACTGGAAGGCCAAGGGCCTGCCGACGGTTATCGTCCGGCTGTTCAACACGGTGGGGCCGCGCCAGTCCGCCGAGTTCGGCATGGTCCTGCCCCGGTTCATCGATGCCGCCCTCGCCGGCCGGGACCTCAAGGTGCACGGCGACGGCTCCCAGTCCCGCTGCTTCGGGCACGTCCGGGACATCGTGCCCGCCCTGATCGCGCTCATGGAGTCGCGCGAGGCGGAGGGCCTGGCCGTCAACCTCGGCTCCCAGGAGGAGATCACGATCCTGGACCTGGCGAAGCTCGTCATCGAGCGCACCGGCTCCACCTCGAAGATCCAGTTGGTCCCGTACAAGGACGTGTACGTCGGGGGTTTCGAGGACATGCCCCGCCGGGTGCCCGACATCACGCGGGCACGCAAGCTCGTCGGCTTCGAGCCGGTGACCACGCTGGCCGAGATCGTCGACTCGATGGTCGACGACGCCCGGCGCCACCGGTAGTGGACCGGCCGGCGCAGGACCGCTGACCGGGGTCCCGGGAACGATGGGGGCCGTCTACGGCGCCGCCTTCGCCGCCGCGCTGCTCGGGGCCCTCGTGGCCACCCCCGTGGCCCGCAGGCTGGCCCTGCACCTCGGCATCGTGGACATGCCGGCCGCCCGCAAGGTGCACACCGACCCGGTGCCGTACCTCGGGGGCCTCGCCATCATCCTCGCCTTCGTGGGGTCGATGGTGCTCGGCGTCGTCGTCCATCCCCTCACCGGTTCCTATGAGCAGGTCGCGGCGATCCTCGGTGGCGGCCTCGTGCTGGCCGGGATGGGCCTCATCGACGACCTCAAGGTCATCCCCGGCTGGATCAAGGTCCCGACGGAGGTCGCCATGGGGGTGCTCCTCTACGTCGTAGGCGTTGCCGCCCACCCCTTCCGCAACGCCCTGCTCGACGTGCCACTCAACGTCGGGTGGGTCGTCGGCATCACGAACGCCGTCAACTACATGGACAACATGGACGGGCTGAGCGCCGGCGTGGTCGTCATCGCCGCAGGCTACTTCTTCGCCCTCGCCGCGCTCTCGGGGCAGATCCTCGTCGCCAGCCTCGCCGCGGCCCTTACCGGCTGTGCCCTCGGGTTCCTCTGGTGGAACCGCCCTCCCGCCCGCATCTTCATGGGAGACACCGGCAGCCTGTTCCTCGGGTTCACGCTGGCCGCGATCGGCATGAAGCTGCGCTTCCACGCCTTGCCAGACCGGGTGGGGTTCTTCGTCCCCATCGCCGTTATGGCGATCCCCATCCTGGACGCCCTCATGGTGTCGGTGTCCCGGGTGCAGCGGGGGCTGTCGCCGATCCACCCGGGCAAGGACCACATGTCGCACCGCCTCGTGCGGGTCGGGATCCCGTCAAGAGCAGCGGTAGGCTTGATCTACTTCGCCTCCGCCTCATGCGGGTGGCTCGGCGTGATCGTCGTCCACGCCCATCCCCTGACTGCGTACCTCCTCATGGGCTGGCTGGTCGTTGTGGCATTGTTCCTCGGTTGGCTCCTGCTCCGCGTAAAGGTTGAACCGGCATGAGAACGTGGATCCTCCAGCGCTGGCTGAGCTATGCCCGCGTCACCCTGCTGATCGGGCTCTTCCTCAGCCCCCTGATCTTCCTCCGGACCACCATCGACGTCTTCAACCTGGTGAAGATCTCGACGCTGTGGATCTTCGGGGTCTTTGCCGTCGCAATCTGGGCAATCTGGGCGGCCGAGCGGGGAGCATGGCTGCCGAAGCTCCACCTGTTCTGGGCCGCCGGCGCGTTCCTGGTGGCGATCCTGCTGGCCACAGTCTTCTCCCAGGACCCGGGGCTGTCGTTCCTCGGCCTGTACCACCGCTACGGAGGGCTCCTCCCCTTCCTCCTCTACGCCGTCATCGGGCTGGTCATCGTGGGCCTCTACTGGGAGCGTCCAGACGACCTCAAGGAGATCCCCATCGCCATCACGGGGGCGTGCCTGGTGATGATCCCCCTGGTGCTCTGGCAGGCGACCAAGATCCAGTGCACCGCCCAGGGGCCGTTCTGCATCCCCTGGCGGGACAGCAACGGCCAGCCGCCGTCCTTCCCGGTCGGGACCATGGGCAACTCGAACTTCGCCGGGGGGTTCTTCGCGCTGGCGGCCCCCTTGTTCCTCTACGTCGTGCTCACTGCGAAGAACCTCGCGGTCAAGCTGCTGCTCGCCGCCGGCTTCATCCTCGAGCTCCTGGCACTCTGGTTCACCCAGACCCGTGGCGCCTTCATCGCCGTCGGGGTGTCCTTCGTGGTGGCGGCGTTCCTGTACCGGGACCGGCTGCCCCGGTGGCTGCGCCTGCTCGCCCTCGCCGCCACGATCGCCGGGGCGTTGGTTGCCCTCATCGTCTTCGTGCACCCGGGCATGAAGCAGGCCCCCGGGTTCTTCTCGAAGGCCGGCGCCTACAGTCCCTTCCGGACCGGCACGTTCCAGGACCGCTCGTACTACTGGATCACGGCCCTCAGGATCTTCCGCCACCACCCGATCCTCGGCACCGGGCCGGACACCTACTACGCGAACTACCCGCTCTTCCGCCTGGCCAAGGACGGGGCGAAGCTGGGCCTCACCATCACGGACAAGCCCCACAATGTCTTCCTCGAGTACGCCTCCAACTCCGGCATCCTCGGCCTGGGGACCTATCTCGCCATGGTCGGCCTGGCCCTTTTCTACGGGTACCGCCGGGTCCGCCAGCTCGGGGGGACCACCCGCATCCTGCTCGTGAGCTTCATGAGCTCCCTGGTCGCCTACCTGGTCAACCAGTTCTTCTCGATCGACGTGCCGCCGCTGGCCGTGATGGGGTGGGTTGCGGTGGCGGGCATCGCGGTGCTCGCCGACCCGGGCGCCATCCGAGCGCGCGAGGTGATCGCCGCGGCACGGGCGGCCCAGGGGCCCAAGGGCATGAAGAAGAAGAAGCGGGTGCCCGGCACCAAGGCGGCGCCGTACGGGGGGACGCGCGTCATGCGGTACGGCGAGACCCGGTGGCTGGTGCACACCGCCACAGGCATCCTGGCGGTCGTCCTGGTCATCGTCGGCATCCTACCGTTCTGGGCCGACCACCTCGGCCACGACGGGCAGGTGGCCCAGGCGTCACAAGCGACGGTGAGCGCCGTCTCTGCGACCTACCTGCACGCAGCCTCCTTCCTGCCCCTCGAGCCGAGCTACCAGTCGCTCGCCGGCGCTGTCTTCGAGGGCCAGGCAGGCGCCGCGACCGATGCCGCCGGCAAGGCGCAGATGTTCGACCTTGCCCTGGGCCGGTACCGGGCGGCGCTGAAGCTGCAGCCGGAGAACGTCTTCTTCGTGATGAACATCGCCCGGGTCTACACGACCTGGGGGGGGTCCGACCCGGCCAAGTACACCCAGGCCGCCACCTGGTGGGAGAAGGCCGTCGCTCAGGACCCGACGGACTGGATGGTCCACAACCAGTACGCCATCATGCTGAACGCCTGGGCCAACGCGGTCCCCAACGACGCGGCGTTGCGGAACAAGACGATCACCGAGTTGCAGACGGTGGTGCGCATCCGGCCCGACCAGACGGGCTCGTGGGTGAACCTGGCGAAGGTCTACCAGTCGCTCGGCCAGACCACCGAGGCCAAGCAAGCCGCCACCACTGCCCTTGACCTCGACAAGACCAACGCCGACGCCAAGGCGATCCTCGCCTCGGCGACGGCAAGCTCCAGCGCCACGTCGACCGTCACCCCGACGGCCGGAGGGTAGGGGCGTGGGAGCGACGTTGACGCGATGGGACGGTCCGGCACCGCCGTCCGAGGCCGCGCTGCGGGAGGCGTTCCGGGCGGAAGCTTTGTCGCCCTACGCCTGGTCCAACGGACCCGGTGATCGCTACGGCGTCCACACCCACAGCTTCGACAAGGTGCTCTACTGCGCCCTGGGCAGTATCACCTTCCTGGTGGACGGTGGCAAGGTCCTCATGCACGCGGGAGACCGCCTCGACCTCTCCGCCGGGACCCCCCACGGCGCCCTGGTCGGTCCCGAGGGCTGCACATGCTTGGAGGCCCACCGGTAGGCCGCCTGCCGTCCCCACCAACAGCCAAGCGATCCCGGAGCTGGCAACTGTGGGCGCAGTCGCCACGCAGAGTGACGAGCCCTTTGTCTAAAGTAAAGGGCCCCCCGATATTCTGTGAGTAAAAACCGGTGTTCTACAGCGGCTGGTACTCAAAGAAGGTGCAGCCGGGACAAGGAATCGGACGAAGCCGTCCCCTTATGCCGCCGGGGTGGACCTGGCCGCCCACGCAGAGTGAGCGACGGCCAGGGTTCAGGCAGCCGACGTCGGCTCGGGCGGCTTCGGCGGCCCGAAGAGGCGGAGTTGCGGGTTGGCCGGGTCCTCGAAGCCGAACGAGCGGTACAGCGGGTCCCCCTCCGCCGTCGCGTGCAACTCGACGCAGGCGACCCCCTGCGAGCCCACAGCCACGCCAGCAGGGCGTCGAGCACCGCCCGCCCCAGCCCACGGCGGCGGTAGGCGGGGTCCGTGCACATCCACTGGACGTAGGCCGCCATCTCTGTGCGGCGGTTCCGCGGCCCGGGCAGCCGCTCGGCGATCGTCGCCACCACGCAGGACGCCAGACGGCCGGGCTCCTCGGCGTCGGTCACGAAGACGCCGGTCCGGCCCTCGCCCATGCGGGTCTCGAGGAGGCGGCCGATCTCGCGGAACCAGTCCTCGTCCGCAACCTGACCGATGCACAGGTACATGACGGCGGCGAGGCGCAGGACCTCCGGGATGTCGTCGGGGGTTGCGGGCCGAGCCTGCATGCCGGGATCATGCCGTATTTCCCCGGTTTGAGCGCCTACCAGAAGGTGGAGAGACGCACCAGTTGAGCGTTTTCTCAGGCCCCGTCACAGGGCTTTTGTCGTAGGCTCGTCCGTAGTGCACAGATTGTTCACGGGAGCCTCTCTCTCGCGGAAACGCCCGGGGCGCAGAGGCTCGGTGCTCCTCCCAGTGGCCGCCGCAGCCGGCCTCGTCGCGGCTGCGCTCACCATCCCCCCTGCCGCGGCCGCACCGCCCCGCCGGGTGGGCCCCCTCGCCTCGCACGAGCCGTCCGAGGCCGTCCCGGGCCAGCTGCTCGTCGGCTACCGGCCGGGGGTGACCGACGCCGCGCGCAGCGCGATCCACCGCCGCCACGGGGCCCGGGTGCTGCAGAGCTTCCCCGAGATCGGCGTCGATCTCGTCGGGCTGCCGCCAGGCATGGCGGTGGCGGCCGCAGCCGCCGCGTACGGCTCCGAGCGCGGCGTCAGGTACGCGGAGCCGAACGCGGTCGTCCGTGCGTCGGCGACCACCCCCAACGACACGTCCTTCGGTCAGCAGTGGGGGGATGCGAACACCGGCCAGTCGGTCCTCGGCACGACCGGGGCGGTGGGCGCCGACATCTCGGCCACCGGTGCGTGGGGCATCCAGACGGGGTCCAGCGCCGTCACGGTGGCGGTGATCGACACGGGAATCGACACGGGCCATCCCGACCTCGCGCAGAACGTCGACCTCGCCGACGCCCACAATTTCCTCGACAACTCGAGCGTGGTCTACAACCCGTCGCAGACCTGCACGAACGGAGGCGTCAACGACGACCACGGCACCCATGTCGCCGGCATCCTGGGCGCGGTCGGGAACAACGGGACCGGCGTCGCCGGCGTGGCCTGGCGCGTGAAGATCCTGCCGCTCAAGTTTCTCGGCCCGGATGGCAGCGGTGGGTGCGGGGTGGGCGACGACGCCCACGCGATCCTGGCGATCTTCTACGCCATCCAGAAGGGGGCGCAGATCATCAACATCTCGTGGGGCGGCTCGACGGCTCCGAACGAGTCCCTCCGCCAGACCCTGATCCAGGCCGGCCAGGCGGGCATCCTCTTCTCGGTTGCCGCCGGCAACAACTCCGTCGGGCAGAACCTCGCCGCCTCCCCCGACTACCCGGCAAGCTTCAACCTGTCCAACGAGATCGTCGTGGCGGCGAGCGACCAGAACGACGGGCTCGCCTCCTTCTCCAACTTCGGCGGCCCGACCGCCCTGGCGGCGCCGGGCGTGAACATCCTGAGCACCGTCACCAGGACCCACCCCACCCCCTACGGTTACCTCGACGGAACCTCGATGGCCGCCCCCTTCGTCACGGGGTCCCTGGCCCTCCTGCGCTCCCAGTACCCGGGGGCCACCCCAACGGAGCTGAAGAACCGGCTGCTGTCGACCGTGGATGCAAAGAGCGCCTTCACCTCGACGACCACCTCCGGCGGGCGGCTCAACGTCTTCCACGCCGTCGGGCAGGTCCTGCCGGTGGTGCCCACCATCACGGGCCCCGTCGGGGGCGAGGCCGTTCCTCCGGGAACCACGCAACTGGCCACCTGGCAGACCAACGTCCCCGCCGGGAACCCCACGACCCCCTACCGCGTCGAGTTCACCGCCAACGCACTCGCCTCGACCACCTACTCGGAGCCCTTTGCCGGGCCCGGACTGCCGCCGAACTTCGTGCAACCGGCGGACAGCGACAGGGCGTGGACGTTCGCCGCGGGCCAGGGACCGAGCGGCTCCGGCGCGCTGCGGTCCGGTCTGTCCCCGGCGGACAACAACCGGGCATCCTGGGTTGCCACGACGGTGAACACGGTGGTCCCGGGAACGGTGTCCTTCAACTACAAGGTCGACTCCGAGGACTGCAGCGCGCCGCCGACCAATCCGGTCTGCGGCGACTACCTCCAGTTCTTCGTCGACGGTGCCTCCGAGCTGATGGTCAACGGCGCCCACGGCTACTCGCTCTTCTCCTTCCCGCTCCCCCCCGGCGTGCACCGGCTCTCCTGGGCCTACCAGAAGGACGTGAGCACGTCCGTGGGCATGGATGCTGCCTGGATCGCGGGGCTGGCCGTGTCCGGGGTCGACAATGCCCAGTGGACCACGGTGGCGACCGCCGGAACCGGCGCGACGTCGGTGGCGTGGACCACGCCGTCGCATCCGACCTTCTCCGCCAAGCTGCGGGTCTGCCAGGACAGCGGCGGCGCCTGCGGGCTCTCCACCGCG
>DASPZW010000300.1:0-4078 GCA_035636055.1 Actinomycetota bacterium | reverse complement strand
ACGGCGGCGGCGAGCCTGGCTCGCCTTGACGACCCCCGGGCGGTCGAGGCGCTCGTGCGTACCCTCAACGACTACACCGATGAGGCGCACAGCGGCATGTCCCTATCCGCCTACGCGCTCATCGGCCTCGGCACGCGGATCGCGCCGGTGGTGGTCCCCCTCCTCGCTTCCGACGACCAGATCACCCGGACGAGGGCCGTGGCCATCCTCCGCAAGCTGGCGTCCGGCGACGAGGCCCTTGCCCCCTTGGGCCGGATCCTCGACGGCTACGACCCGACGGTGACGCCGGAGGCGTCTGCGGCGCCGGCTCGAAGCGCCGCCGAATGGGTCGAGCGAAACCTCCAGTGAACGAGACAGCGCAGTGCAGCACGCGGGAGCTTCTGTGGCTGGCCTGCCGCCCGAAAACCTGTTGCCACACGACGCGGGTAAGCATCTCCGGACCCGACATGGTGAGGATCTCGCGGGCCCTCGACCTCCCGCCCAGGTCCTTTGTCTCGTTGTGTCCCACCGAACCCGACGCGGCCGATGGTGTCCAGTTCGAGCGCGCAGGCCTCAAGTATCAGCTCGTACTTAACAAGCGCGGTGCGGTGCGGGCGGCCGGAGCGCCCTGCATCTTCCTCTGGAAGCTCTCGGACGGTCATGCCCAATGCGGGCTCGGCGCTCTTCGCCCGTTGGTCTGCCGGGCCTACCCCGCATCGCTGGCCGACGGGCTTCTCTGTGCCGCCGGTGACGCGTGCACCTGCCGGCGCTGGTCTGTGTCGGACCTCGACCCCGAAGCCGACAAGGCCGCGCTGCATGCGGTCCTCGAGGAGGCGCAACGGTACTCTCTGGCGGTCGACGCATGGAACGCCGCCCTTCCGCCGCCTCCCGCCCAGCGCAGCTTCTCCGAATTCTGCCAGTTCGCCTTCGCCGCCGAGGACGAGTACCTCGCCGGGCAGCGGGGAGGCAGCGGTGGGATCGATGCGCGACCCTGACGCGGCTGGCCGCCCAGCGAATCCCTGCGCCTCTTGCACGCGTCGTTGCTGCCACCACTACATCGTCACCGTGAACGGTTACGACGCCTGGGTAATTTCGAGCGGCCTCCGGTTAGCTCCAGAGCAGTTCCTCGTGCCGGTTGCGCAGAAAACGCGGACGCCGCACGGCTTCGAGATCGATGGCTCAGGTAGAACCTACGAGATCGCCCTCGACAAGGCCAAGGCTCGTACAAAGGAGAAGCCCTGCACCTTCTGGGTCTCACTTGGCGAGGGCATCGGCAGGTGCGGCATCTATCCTCTGCGCCCGGGGGTGTGCCAGACCTATCCTGCGCACATCGAGGCGTCGGGGCTGGTCCTCCGGCGTGACGATGTCCTCTGCCCCACCGAGGCGTTTGGGGCGGAGGTGGTCGGTGCTCCCCAGTGGCGTCAGCGTCTGCGCCAGATGCAGGTTCAGTACGACATCTACGCGCGCGCCGTGGCCCGCTGGAACTGTCACGTCGGTCGGACGGCACGCCCGGAGCACCTCTCGTTGTTCGGCTACTACAACTACCTGATGCACTTCTACGATCGCGTGGCAGAGGCCTTTGGCGCCGGTAACGAATACGACGAGACGGCTGCCAATGAGTGCTGGGGGCGCTTGTTGGCGCGGGGCTTCTCGCCGCTCGCGGAGGACCGCCCGGAGATGGCCCGGTGGGCCGGGCTGGTCTCCGCCGTGCGTGAGGTGGCGTTCGGCTTCTTTGTCGAGGAGTTGGTCGACTAGACGCTTCTCCGCCCCAGATGCCCTTTGGGGCAGCCAACCCGTCCCCAAGGTCTGGCCCCGCGCGGGTACCCGAGGCCCGCCCGGGCGGTCTAGCGTTGTGGCCGGATGATCCACGACGTCGACGAATCGCTCCGGACCCTTGTGCGCCGGGATGTGCTCAACGGCGCCAACGTCGATATCTCCTTCGAGGCCCCCTCGAAGGAGTGGTCGACGCGCCGGAGCGGGCCGGCGCTCAACCTCTACCTGTACGACATCCACGAGGACCTCCAGCGGCGCGGGGTTCAGTTCGAGGAGATCCGCAACGAGCGGGGTCTCGTCGTCGAGCGCCGGCCACCGCCCCGGGAGTTCAAGCTCTCCTACCTGGTGACGGCCTGGACCCAGCGCCCCGAGGACGAGCACCGCCTTCTCTCCGCGGTGCTGTCGTGCTTCCTTCCCATCGACGCGCTGCCCGCCGACGTGCTGAAGGGGGAGGTCGCCGACCAGCCCTACCCCCTGCGGGTGACGATCGGGCTACCGCTGCCTGCGGACCGGGCGATCTCCGATGTCTGGTCGGCCCTCGGCGGCGAGCTGAAGGCGTCGCTCGACCTTGTGGTGACCGCCCCGTTCGACACCCGGCGCCGCCGGGACTACGGGCCGCCGGTCATCGAGGAGCGGATCGTCATGGCCCAGCTCCAGGAGGAGCCGATCGAGCCCACGATCGGGGGTGTCCCTGCGCCGCTGCCCGGGGTTCCAGCCCCTTCCCCTGTCTACCGGAGGGTGGCGGAGGAGACGCGGGAGGCGGTCGGCGACCCCGAGACGCAGACGGTTTCAGTGCGCCGGCCCAGGCCCACGGGCGGCTCATGAGCACGGAGCCGCCCCCTTCCCTCGCGTACCTGCGCGGCCGCATCGCCCTCGTCGAGTCGCTGGTCCGCCGGGCCGTCGCACGGCGGCGCGAGCACGACGCCGAGCCGGACGACCGTTTCCGTGGCCTCTACATCTCGGAGGGCCGCGTGGACGAGCTGCTGGGCGGCCCGGCCCTGTCCGAGGCCGATTGGGTCCCCGACGAGGAGGCGCAGGCGTTCTCCGCTGCGTTGGAGCGGCAAGCCGACGCCGTGGAGGGAGCGGGGGCCGACCTCCGGCTCCGGCGCCTCGCCCGCTCGTTCGGCCTGGACGGGCTCGACCTCGAGCTCCTGCTGATCGCGCTTGCCCCCGACCTCGACCCGCGCTTCGAGCAGCTCTACGCCTACCTGCAGGACGACGTGTCCCGCCGCCGGGCCAGCACGGGGCTCGCGCTCGAGATGTGCCTAGCCAACCTGGGGGGTGGGGCGGAGCGGAGCCGCTTCCATCACAGCCGCCCGCTGGTCGGTGGTGGGCTCCTGCTGATCGAGGAGTTGGACCGGCCCTTCCTGACCCGGCCGATGAGGGTGCCCGACCGCGTGACCGCCTTCCTCCTGGGGGACGACTCGCTGGACTCGCTGCTCGAGCCGCTGGTCGTGCCGGCGGTACCGGCCGGCCTGGGCAGACCCGAGCCCTTGGAGCGGTCGCTGCGCTCGGGGGCCCCGTTGCTCTACGTCAGGGAGAGCTCCGGCGCCGGCGGGTGCAGCCTCGCCGCCACGGCGCTGGACCGGGCGGGCATGCGGACGCTGGCGATCGACCTGCACCGGGTCGACCCGGGAGCGGACCTTGCCGAGATTGCGGCGGCAGCCGCAAGGGAGGCCCGCCTGCAGGGGGCGGGCCTGGTGGTCGGACCGGTCGAGGCCATCGCCGAGCGCGGCCGTGCCGCCGTCCGGGTGTTGGCCGAGAGCCGGTGCCAGGCTGTGCTGTACGGCACCAGGGGATGGGACCCGAACTGGTCCCGGCAGGTCCCGGTGATCTTCGAGGCGCCGCCGATCGGGCCGGAGGAGCGCAGCGTCGTGTGGCTCGCGGCGCTGGACGGCGCCATCGCCCCCGGGGTCGACACCGCTGCGGCGACCGGCCAGTTCCGCCTCACCCCGGAGCAGGTGTTCCGGGCGGCCGAAGCCGCGCACCGCCAGGCGGTGGCCGAGGACCGGGCAGTGACCCACGTCGATCTCCAGGCGGGGGCCCGATCGCAGAACGCGGCGGGCTTGGAACGCCTGGCCCGGCGCATCCGGCCGCAGGTGGACTGGACGGACCTCGTGCTGCCCGACGACGTGGTCGTCCAGCTCCGGGAGCTCACGGCCCGGGCGCGCTACCGGGAGCGGGTGCTGGACTCGTGGGGGATGGGCGCTCGATCCTCCCGCGGCCGCGGTATCAGCGGGCTCTTCGCCGGCGACTCCGGCGTGGGCAAGACCATGTCGGCCGAGGTGGTCGCCGCCGATCTGGGCCTGGACCTCTACGTGATCGA
>DASPZW010000299.1:0-6262 GCA_035636055.1 Actinomycetota bacterium | reverse complement strand
CAAGCTGGTGGTGGAGCTCCCAGGCGCCCCCCCGGTCGACGACCGGCGCAGACCGAGCCCGGGGACCGCCGCCACCAACGCCGCGCTGGCGCTGTCGGCTCGTGAGCGCCGCCTGCTGGCGGCCATCTGCGAACCACTCCTCGCACGCTCCGGAGCCCGCCAGCCAGCCAGCTACGACGAGGCTGCTGGCCGGCTCGGCATCGCCGCCCACACGGTGCGCAACCAGATCGACGACCTGCGGGCGCGTCTCCTCACCGAAGGCGTGCCCGGGATGGTGGGCCCCCAGGCCAAGGACTCCCTGGCCCGCTACGCAGTGTGGTCGGGATCGATCAGGATGGCCGACGTCCGGGCGCTCTCCGCCGGGCCCGGAAGCGGGTAGCGTCCGATGGCCGCCCTGGAGCCCGAACCCGCCACCGACGCCGGCAAACCACTCCCACCACCGACTGCCATGGCCCAGCCGCCGGCTGATCAGTTCGCCGGGCCCCTCGACCGCCCGGACGACTACCAGCTTCTGGAGCTGGCCCAGCGGGGCGGGGAGGGCCTCGTATGGCGAGCCAGTTACCGGCAGGACCTGCCGGCCCCCGTGGAGTTCGCCTTGAAGCAGCTTGTCCCGCCACCCGGAACGGCGGCGCCCGAATGGCCCCCCGCCGCAGTGGTTGCAGGCTGGAACTCCCAGCTCAAGCTGGCTCACCTGCTCCAACACCCACACATGTCGAGCTACCAGGAACTGTTCTCCGGCTGGCCCCCTCACCCGGAGGGCGCCGCTGGGGGGGAGCTGCCGGAGACCCTTCGGACCTGGTACCTGGTCATGGCCTGGGTCGAAGGTCCGACCCTCCACGAGCTGGTGAGCGCCGGCGAGCTGCCCTTCACCCGCCGCTTGGAATGCCTTGTCCAGCTCGGCGAGGCCGTGGACTACCTGCACTCGGGAGCCGACACCGCCGGCATGGCCCTCCTGCACCGCGACATCAAACCCGGCAACGTGATCGTGCACCCGACCCGGGGCGCGGTGCTCGTGGACTTCGGCCTCGCCGCGGTCGAGGCGTCGCCGGGGGCCGACCTGCCGGCGTGGACGGCTGCCTACCTTGCCCCGGAGGCGCAGGCGGACCGCAGTGCCACGAGCCGCGCCAGTGACGTGTGGGCAGTTGCAGCTACCGGCTTTTTCGCCCTGACCGGCGACCACCCGCGGCCGCTGGAGCCGGAGTGGATGCGTCGCCGCCTCGTCGAGAACCTCGCAGGCCGCGTCGACGATCCGGCTGCCGTGGCCGAGATCGTCATGGCGGCCCTGCAGGCGGATGTCCCCGGCCGCCCGCCGAGCGCCGCGGGGTGGGCGCGCCGGCTTGCCGACGCAGCCGGAGGCACATCGGTGGGCCTGGTTCCCCCGGCAGCGGTGCGGCGCCGCCTGCTGAGGAGCCCCTGGGCCACCCCGCCCCCCGGCAGAGCGGAACCCCGGGTCAAGGGGTCGTGGGCGCCCAGGGTCCTCATGCTCGTCCTGCCTGTCCTCGCCGCCCTGGTCGCACCGCTGCTCCTGTTCGGCAGCATCCCCGCCGTGGGGAGCCTGCCGGCCGCCCAGGCGGTGAGGACGCTGGAGAGGGCGGGTTTCAAGCCGGCGAAGACCTACCAGGCAAGCGACCAGGTGGCCGCTGGCCTCGCCATCGGTACCCAGCCCGACGCCGGCGCCTTCGCCCGCCGGGGTTCGCGGGTGCGGCTGTTCCTTTCGGCGGGGCCCCACCCCATCACCGTGCCGGAGGTCGTGGGGCTCGAGGCCCAGGCAGCTGGGGCTCAGCTCCTCGCCGCAGGATTCGTTGTGCGCCAGGCGACCCAGCCAAGCGACCGTCCGGTGGGCGAGGTCATCGCCACGGACCCGCCTGGCGGATCCCTGGGGGCTCGGGGCTTCGTCGTGACCATCATGTCGTCGGCAGGGCGCTCCCCAACTGCCGGACCTCCTGCAAACGGGCTGCAGGCCCTGGGCCCCCAGGTGGCTGCCTCGTCCCGCGCTGCCACCGAGGGAGGGCCTGCCCCTCGATCCGCGGGACTCCAGACTGTGGCGCAGGACCAGTCGCCGTTACCCGCGCCAGGCCCCACGGTTGCCGGGGGCCAGCACGTCCTCCCGTCCCCGAGTGCCGGCGCACCGCCGGCCAGCACCTCTCCCTCGCCACAGGTGACGGTGCCAAGCTGCTCCGGCCTGCCGGCCAAGGCCTGCGCAGGGGCGTTGACCCAGGCCGGGCTCGGCGTGGTGCAGGTCGACGACGCGAGCAAGACCGTCCAGGCCGGCAAGGTGATCGGCACGGCTCCGCCCGCCGGGGCGCAGGCCGCGCTGCCGGCCGCAGTAACGATGCACGTCTCCTCGGGTCCTTCGCTGACCGGGTTCGCCACCTCCCTGGTCCCGGGTCCCGGCGCCTACCTGGACGCAGTGACGGCGGGCCCGGATGGCAACCTGTGGCTCACCGACGCCGACACCGGCCTGCCGAACTCCATCGTCCGCGTCACCCCGGTCGGTGTGGCCACGGCGTTCGCTCTGCCGACGGCCAACGGGAACCCCTCCGACATTACGGCCGGCCCCGACGGCAACCTGTGGTTCACCGAATGGACGGGCAATGCCATCGGGCGCGTCACCCCGGACGGCCTCGTGAAGGAGTTCCCGATCCCGACCCCCGGCAGCAATCCATCCGACATCACCGCAGGGCCGGACGGCAACCTGTGGTTCACGGAATGGAGCGCCGGCAGGATCGGGCGGATTACCAAGGTAGGAGCGGTAACGGAGTTCCCGCTGCCCGCGGCTGGGCGTCAACCCTCCGGCATCTCGGGAGGCGCCGACGGTAACCTGTGGTTCACGGAGGAGGGGGGCGGCAACATCGGCAGGATCACCCCCTCGGGCGCCATCACCGAATTCCCCCTCCCCGCCCCCGACAGCGGTCCGAGGGGCATCACCGCGGGGGCGGATGGGAACCTCTGGTTCGCGGAGCAGGCAGCCGGCAGGATCGGTCGCATCTCCACGGCTGGCGCCCTGTTCGAGTTCGCTGTGCCGACGGCAGGGGCCCAACCCTACGGCGTCGTGGCGGGCATTGGCGGCACCATCTGGTTCACGGAATCCGCGGCGAACAGGATCGGCCGGGTCACGCCCGACGGGAACGTGCTGGAGGCGCCGATCCCGGCGGCGGCCAGCTACCCGGTGGGGATCACTTCCGGCCCGGATGGCGACATATGGTTCGCCGAGCGGGGGGCCAGGGCCCTGTCCAGGGCCGTGCTGGGGCCCTGACCCTCGAGCGCGGGTGGGCGCCCTGGTTGTGTCATGACTCGTTATGGCGCCCTGGCATATGTTCTTTGTCCCTTTGACCGCGCCATGCGCGGATTCGCGGTAGGAGGAACAAGGAATCCGGCTCATACCTCGTTGGCCGCCCCCGGCACATGGACGTTGGCGCCGTCCACCGAGGCCGGGGCCTCCGGGCCAGCGGCGGGGGCTTGGGCCTCCGGGGCGGGGGCGGCCTGCCATTGGGCGTCGTCGCGCTCGGCAAGCTGGCCGTCGCGCATTGCCAGGCGGCGGTGCGCCCAGCCCGCGACGTTGTCGGCGTGGGTCACGAGGATGACCGTCACTCCCTGCTCGGCGGCGAGGCTGCGCAGGATCGTGCCGATCTCCTCCGACGAGCGGCTGTCCAGGTTGCCGGTCGGCTCGTCGGCCAGGATCACTCGGGGCTTGTTGGCCATGGCCCGGGCGATCGCCACCCGCTGCTGCTCGCCGCCGGACAGGAGGGACGGCAGGTGCCTGGTCCGCTCCGACAGGCCGACCTGGCCCAGCAGGTCCGCGGCCCGCTGCCTGCGTTCGGCCCTGGCGCCCTTGAGCGGCACCATGGCCAGCTCGACGTTCTCCGAGGCGGTCAGGGTCGGGATGAGGTTGAAGGCCTGGAAGACGAACCCGATGTCCTTGGCCCGGATGGAGGTCAGCTCGGCGTCCCCGAGCTTGGAGAGGTCCCGGCCGTCGAAGACGACGCTGCCCCGGGTCGGCTTGTCGAGCGCCCCGAGGAGCTGGAGCATCGTCGTCTTGCCCGACCCGCTCGGCCCCTCGATGGCGACGAGCTCGCCGGGGTAGAGCTCCAGGTCCACGTGGTCGACGGCCCGGACCTCGGCGGAGCCGACCCGGTAGTAGCGCTCGACCCCCTCCAGGCGGTACAGCGGCGTCGCCGGTGCTGCCTGCTCCCCGGCGACCTCGGTGGCGGTGTCCAACGTTGTTGCTCCTTTCGGTACGAGGTGGCGTGAGGTGGCGTGAGGTTAGGCGAGGTTCCGCAGGGCCTCGGAGGGAGACAGCCGTGCCGCCCGGGCAGCGCCGACGGCACCGGCGATGAGCCCGCCGAGCACGGCGAGGGCCACGCCGAGGATGAGTGTCACTGGGTGCAGCGGCGCCGACAGGTGGATGGTGGACGACGTCGTGACCGCCGAGGTCGATTGGCCGAAGAGGCCGGCAAGCTGCGAGCCCTGGAAGGTCGAGACGCCGACGGTGTTGGCCGACAGGGTGGGCGAGAACTTCGCTACGGCGGCGCTTGCTACCACCCCCAGCCCGATGCCGAGGGCCCCGGCGACGAGGCCGATGCCCACGGTCTCGGCGACGATCTGGCGCACCACCCGGCCCCGGGACCACCCGATGGCCCGGAGGGTGCCGATCTCACGGACCCGCTTGCCCACCGAGGACAGCGTCAGCAGCATGGCGATCACGAACGCCGCTGCCAGGACGATCGCCCCGAGGGCCCCGCCGAGGGAGTCCGCCAGCTTCTTCACGTCCTTGAGCGAGCCGGTCACCTGGTTGGCGAGCGACTGGGTCGTGATGACCGTGGCCCCCGGCAGCAGGGTCTGGATCTTCTTGGCGACGGCGTCGACCTGGGAGGCGTCCTTGACCTTGACGAGGATCTGGGTGACCCGGCCCGTCTTCCCGGCCAGGGTCTGGATGGTGGACAGCGGGAAGTAGACGTCGGCGATGCTGCCGGTGAGTGTCGGCTTCACCAGCCCGACGACGGTGTAGTTGGTCCCGTTGATGGGGATCTGGGCGCCGACGCTGTAGGAGTGGGTGTTGGCGTAGGACTGGTTGAGGAGGATCTCGTCGGGAGCGCCGGTGGCGATCCAGCGCCCCGAGACGAGCTGGGCCGTCGTCACGAGGCCGGCGCCGGGGCTGGCCGGGTCGATGCCCGCCGCCGTGTAGCTCGTGGTGTTGATGTCGGTCGACGGGGGGTTGACCGCCTGGGAGATCGAGCGCCGGGCGGTCGTGATCGTGGCCTGGTACTGCTGGAACCGTGATGGGAGGCAGGCCGTGGCCGCCCCGCCACCCCGGCCGAAGCGGAGACCGTTATCGGGGACACCGCCGCCGGCGCCGGGGTTGGCGGTGCCCGTCACGCGGGGCGTCACCGTGCCGGTTGCCCCGCCGCGGTCGCCGATGCGGATGCCGGCGCTCTGGAGGCAGGTCTGGAACGCCGCCTGTTCGGCGTCGGTCAGGGGGGCCGGTGTCGCCGTCGCCGTCAGCGTCTCGCCGCCGGTGACGAAGGTCGCCGTCTGGGTGGGCACGGTGCCGGTCTGGTGCTCGACCAGCTGGGTCAGACCCGCGGTGGCGGACTGGACGCCGTCGACGGTGACGGTCTGGGTGAGGGCATCGGACGGGAAGCTGAGCAGCGTCGAGGAGAGGAAGAAGTCATGGGTGAACCTGGTTCCTGCAGGGCCGAGCTTCGAGAGGTCGGTGGCGACGTTGCTGTTCTCTGCGAGCAAGGCGGCCGTGTCTGCGGCGTTGGTGGCGTTGGCCGCGCCCCCGGCCCCCGTGACCGGCCCTGCGAAGAAGCCCCCGCCGCCACCGCCGTTCTGTGGGCCGGTGTTGGCGGTCGTCGCCGTCGAGGTGGGCCCGGCCACGCGGGTCACGAGGATGTCCGTGCCGATGGACGACAGCGGTTGCAGCACGGCGTTCTGTGCCTCGCTGAGGCCCTGCGAGAGCCCGATGATCCCGATGACGAGACCGACCCCGACGGCCAGACCGAGCGCAGTGACGATGGTGCGGCCCCATCGGCGGCGAAGCTCGTTGAGCAGGTACCCCTTTTGGAACATAGGACCTCCTTGGCGCTACCCGGTGCGTTCAGTACCCCAAGTAAGGACTGCCGATGTTGGGTGGGGGTGTGCCTTTGCTGTGAACGGCCTGAGACCTCGAAGCCCCCAGGTCAGGCCCCAGGTCAGGCCCAGGTCAGGCCCAGGTCAGGCCCCAGGTCAGGCCAAGGGCGAAATCCGCCCCCGAGGATTT
>DASPZW010000298.1:0-6228 GCA_035636055.1 Actinomycetota bacterium | reverse complement strand
CAGGTCGTCACGAGATGATCCGCATCTGGAGCCGGCGCTCGACCATATTGCCGCAATTCGTCGGGCTGACCTTCGGGGTTTACAACGGGCAGAAGCACATCCCGGTGATGGTGACCGAGGAGATGGTTGGCCACAAGTTCGGCGAGTTCGCCCCCACCCGCACGTTCCGCACCCACGGTCACCACACCGAGCGAAGCTCGAGGCTGAAGTAGTCATGGCGAGAACCGGCAGGGAGGTCAACAGGGAGTCGACCGCTGGCGCGCGCTACCTGCGCATCAGCTCGACGAAGCTCAACCAGGTGGCTGCCCTCATCCGGGGCCAGCACATCGACGAGGCGCGCCGGATCCTCGCCTTCACGCCGAAGGCAGCCAGCTACGAGCTCTCGAAGGTGCTCGAGGCGGCCATCGCCAACGCCGAGAACAACCACAACCTTGCCGCTCACGAGCTGTTCGTGAAGACCGTCCAGGCAGACGAGGGGCCGACGCTCAAGCGGTTCCGACCCCGTGCCCTCGGCCGGGCCTACCGGATCCGCAAGCGCACCAGCCACCTCCACATCACGCTGGAGCGCCGGGCACCCGAAGCGTCGGAGCGGCCGGTCAGCCGTCCGGCCGTCGGGGACCAGGCGGCGCGGCGCTGGCGGCGGGGTCAGACCAAAGACACTGCACCGTCGGGCGGGTCCAAGACCGCCGGGCGCCGGCGTGCCATCCGCGACCGGGGGGCCAAGGCAACCGGTCGAGGCCAGGGCACCGGCTCCGGTGGGCCCGGCCAGGCGGGACGAGCCCAGACTAAGGGAGGCGACAGGCGTGGGTCATAAGGTTCATCCCTACGGGTTCCGGCTCGGTATCGTCACGGACTGGAAGTCCCGCTGGTACGCGGAGGGCAACCAGTACCGCCAGTACGTGCTGGCCGACGACCGCATCCGCGAGTACCTGAAGAATCTCCTCCCGCACGCGGCGATCAGCCGCATCGAGATCGAGCGGACACGAGAGCGCGTCCGGGTCGACGTCCACACCGCCCGGCCGGGCATCGTCATCGGCCGCCGGGGGGTCCAGGCAGACGAGATCCGCGGCACCCTCGAGCAGATGGAGACCAAGGCAGCGCGTGTCGTCACCGGCAAGGACGTCAACGTCCAGGTGCAGCTCAACATCATCGAGGTGAAGACACCCGACCTAGATTCGCAGCTCCTCGCCCAGGCCGTCGCCGAGCAGCTCTCGTCCCGGGTGTCGTTCCGCCGGGCCATGCGCAAGGCGGTCAACACCGCGATCAAGGCGGGTGCCCAGGGGGTCAAGATCTCCTGCGCCGGCCGCCTCGGTGGCGCCGAGATGAGCCGCCGCGAGGGGTACCACGAGGGCAAGGTGCCGCTCCACACGCTGCGGGCCGACATCGACTACGGCTTCACCGAGGCCCGGACCACCTTCGGGCGCATCGGCGTCAAGGTCTGGATCTACAAGGGCGACGTCGTCCCCGTCCGCGAGTCCGCTCGCCGGCGGGTCGCCGAGCAGGAGGGCGCAGCCGCCACGCAGGCGGCAGCGGCCACCTCCGCGCCGGCCGAGCGGCCCTCCCGGCCGGCAGGCCGGCCAGGGGGCCAGGGCGGTCCCCGCGGTGGCCAGGGCGGCGGTGGCGGCTCCCGTTCGGGGGCTCCGGCCCGCGGGCCGCGGCGCGAGTCCCGGCCCGAGTCCCGGCCCGAGTCCCGGCCCGCGCCTGCCGCGGCAGAGACGCCCGCACCCGCAGCTCCTGCAGTCCCGGCGCCCACGACCCCGCAGGCTCCTGCGAAGCCGGCTCCGGCTCCCACTCTCACTCCTGCTCCTGCTCCGGCGCCTCCGGCGACCAGGGGAGGTGCCGGCGATGCTTAGCCCGAAGAAGGTCAAGCACCGCAAGCAGCACCGGGGCCGCATGCGGGGCCTCTCGAAGGGCGGGACCTCGGTCAACTTCGGCGACTTCGGCCTCCAGGCCATCGAGCCGGGGTGGATCACGAGCCGCCAGATCGAGTCCGCCCGTGTCGCCATCACCCGTCACGTCAAGCGAGGCGGGAAGGTCTGGATCAACATCTTCCCGGACAAGCCCTACACGAAGAAGCCTGCGGAAACCCGCATGGGCTCCGGCAAGGGCAACCCCGAGGGCTGGGTGGCGGTCGTGAAGCCCGGCCGGGTCATGTTCGAACTCGCCGGCGTCGCCGAGCCCGTCGCCGCCGAGGCCATGCGCCTCGCCGGCCACAAGCTGCCGATCCACACCCGGTTCGTGCGGCGGGAGGGGGGCGAGGCGTGAAGGTTGCCGAGATCCGCGAGCTACCTTCTGAGGAGCTGGAGACTCGCCTGGGCGAGGTGAAGGAGGAGCTGTTCAACCTCCGGTTCCAGCACGCCACCGGTCAGCTCGAGAACTACAGCCGGCTGGGTCAGGTGCGCCGTGACGTCGCCCGCATCATGTCGATCAAGCAGGAGCGTGCCCTCGGCATCGGCAGCGAGCCGGCGCCGGAGGAAGTGGAGCGCTCGCGCCGGCGGCGGGAACGGGAGGCCGAAGAGGCGGAGGACACCCCCAAGCGCCGTCGCGGCCTGCGCCGCAGGGGTGAGGAGGCGGGCGCCGACGAGGTGGCCGAGGGGCCCGACGCGGAGGGCCAGTCAGAGCAAAGCGCACTGTCCGCCGGATCCGAGGGAGTTGAGGAAGAGTGAGCGAAGCAGCAGCCGACACGACAGAGCGCGGCCAGCGCAAGGTGCGCATCGGCATCGTCACGTCCGACCGCATGGACAAGACGGTGGTGGTGCAGATCACCCAGACGATCCGCCACCCTCTGTACCCGAAGATCTATCGCCGCCGGAAGAACCTGTACGCCCATGACGAGACCAATGCCATCAAGGTCGGCGACACCGTGCGGGTCATGGAGACCCGTCCGCTGTCGAAGCTGAAGCGGTGGCGGGTCGTCGACGTGCTTGAGAGGGCCAAGTGATCCAGCAGGAGTCTCGGTGCAAGGTCGCCGACAACACGGGTGCCCGCGAAGTGCTCGTCATCAAGGTGCTCGGGGGGTCCCAGCGCCGCTATGCGGGCGTGGGCGACATCATCGTCGCCGCCGTCAAGGATGCCCTGCCCAACCAGCAGGTGAAGAAGGGTGACGTGGTCAAGGCCGTCGTCGTCCGGACCGCAAAGGAGAAGCGGCGCCCCGACGGCAGCTACATCCGCTTCGACGACAACGCCGTCGTCATCATCAACGACCAGAACAACCCCCGTGGCACCCGGGTCTTCGGGCCGGTGGCCCGGGAACTGAGGGAGAAGCGTTTCATGAAGATCATCTCGCTCGCGCCGGAGGTTCTTTAGTGGTCCCCGCCCTCGATTACGGGCACGTTCGAACGCCCCTGCATCCCCGAATCGCGGCGTTGCTCGTCGGTTACATAGCCTCCGGCTATGCGCCCTCCTCGCGCCTGGCGCTCGGGGCGCAGGGACGCTCTCTGCGTGCCCGTCCTCTCGGCGGTGACCACTGATGGCCGCCCGTGTCCGCAAGGGCGACCGGGTCCACGTCCTGTCCGGCAAGGATGCCGGCAAGGAGGGCCGCGTGATCGCCGTCTTCCCCCGCAAGAACCGGGTGCTGGTCGAGGGTGTCCACCGGGTCAAGCGCCACGAGAAGGTGCGGCCATCGGCCCGCGGCGGCGGCCAGGAGGGCGGCATCGTCACGAAGGAGCTTCCCGTCGACCTGTCCAACGTGACGCTGGTCTGCCCGAACTGCGGACCCACCCGCGTCGGGTTCTCGGTCGACGAGGAGGGCACGAAGATCCGTCTCTGCCGCTCCTGCGAAGCGGAGCTCGCCTGATGGCCACCGCGACGAGCAGCGGCTACCGGCCGCGGTTCAAGACCCGCTACCTCGACGAGATCCGTCCCAAGCTCGTGTCCGACACCGGGCTCAACCCCATGGCGGTCCCCCGCCTGGTCAAGATTGTCCTCAATATGGGCGTCGGCGAGGCCACCAAGGAAGCGAAGACCCTCGACGAGGCGGTCAACGACCTGCGGATCATCACCGGCCAGAAGCCGATGGTGACGAAGGCCCGGCGCTCCATCGCAGGGTTCAAGCTCCGGGAGGGCGTGCCGATCGGCGCCAAGGTGACGCTGCGGGGTGACCGGATGTGGGAGTTCCTCGACCGGCTGCTGTCCATCGCCCTGCCGAGGATCCGGGACTTCCGGGGCCTCAACCCCCGCTCGTTCGACGGCCGGGGCAACTACAGTTTCGGGGTCACCGAGCAGCTGATCTTTCCCGAGATCGACTACGACCAGGTGAAGCAGGTCCGTGGCATGGACATCACCATCACCACCACCGCAATCAACGACGAGCAGGGCAGGGCGCTCCTCGGTGCCCTCGGGTTCCCGTTTCGGACCAGTTAGGATCATAGAACATGGCAAAGAAGGCGCTCGTCATCAAGGCAAGCAAACCGCCCAAGTTCAAGGTGCGGGGCTACGACCGCTGCAAGCGGTGCGGTCGCCCGCGCGCCTACCTCCGCAAGTACGCCATGTGCCGCCTGTGCTTCCGGGACCTCGCCCACCGCGGGGAGATTCCAGGCGTCACCAAGGCGAGCTGGTAAGGGGGCCGATGACATGTCCATGACCGACCCCATCGCCGACATGCTCGCCCGCATCCGCAACGCGCAGGGTGCCGAGCACGACAACGTCGAGATGCCGCTCTCCAAGGTGAAGGTTGAGATCGCCCGCATCCTGAAGTCCGAGGGCTACATCGCCGATTACAAGACCATGACCGGCGAGGACGGGCACCCTGCGCTCAGCGTCCGCTTGAAGTACGGGCAGGGCCGGGCCAGGACCATCTCAGGGATCAAGCGCGTGTCCAAGCCGGGTGGGCGGGTCCACGCCAGCGCCACCGAGCTTCCCAAGGTCCTGGGTGGCATGGGCGTCGCGATCCTCTCGACCTCGTCGGGGATGATGACCGACCGCGATGCCAAGCGGAACGGCATCGGCGGCGAAGTCCTCGCCTTCATCTGGTAACAGGAGAGAGCACGCCCATGAGCCGTATCGGAAGAATGCCTATCCAAGTGCCGAGTGGGGTCGAGGTGACCTTCGAGCCCGGGTTTGTGCGCGTCAAAGGGCCGAAGGCCTCCCTGCAGCGCACGATCCCTGCGGTCATCGAGTTCCAGCGCGAGGGGGACACGCTCCTGGCTGTGCGGCCGTCGGACTCAGGCGAACACCGGTCGCTGCACGGCCTCACCCGGACGCTCGTGGCGAACATGGTGCTGGGCGTGACGCAGGGCTTCGAGCGCAAGTTGGAGATCCACGGTGTCGGCTACCGGTGCATCGCCCGGCCCGAGGGGATCGAACTGGCGCTCGGCTACTCCCACCCCATCCGCTACCCCGCCCCCGAGGGCATCACCTTCGAGGTGCCCAGTCCCACCCGGATCACGATCCGGGGCGCGGACAAGGAAGTGGTCGGCCAGGTGGCTGCCGAGATCCGGGCGCTGCGCAAACCCGACCCCTACAAGCAGAAGGGTGTCCGCTACGAGGGCGAGCACATCCGCAAGAAGGCCGGAAAGGCCTCGAAGTAATGAGGGGCAACGTCGACATGAGGGCAAAGGAATGAGTGCGAACCCACACGCAGCACGGATACGGCGCCACGCCCGCGTGCGCAAGAAGGTGTCGGGGACCCCGGTCCGGCCGCGCCTTGCCGTCTTCCGCAGCAACCGGCACGTGCACGCCCAGCTGATCGACGACGTCGCCGGCCGGACCCTGGCCGCCGCCTCCAGCGAGGAGGCTGCCGTTCGGGGTGCCACGTCGCCGCCGATCGAGCGTGCCGAGCAGGTGGGCAAGCTGCTGGCGGAGCGGGCCACCGCCAAGGGCATCACGGCCGTGGTCTTCGACCGCGGAGGTTTCCGTTTCCACGGGCGCGTGAAGGCCCTGGCCGATGGCGCGCGCAGCGCCGGACTGGAGTTCTAGATGCCACCACCAAGCCAATCACGGGGCAGGGGCCCCGGTGGTCCGGGCGGTCCCGGCGGGTTCGGCGGCCGTCGTGACGGCGCCCCCGGCGGAGGACGCCGCGACGGCCCGCGCCGCGACGGCGGGAGGAGCCGGGAGGACGAGGCCCGCGCCGGCTACATCGAGCGGATCGTGGGCAGGCCCCGCCGGGTCGCCAAGGTGGTCAAGGGTGGCCGCCGTTTCTCCTTCAGCGCCGTGGTCGTGGTCGGTGACGGCAACGGGCGCGTCGGGGTCGGCCAGGGCAAGGCCCGCGAGGTGCCCGCTGCCATCGCG
>DASPZW010000297.1:0-3252 GCA_035636055.1 Actinomycetota bacterium | reverse complement strand
TGTCGAGGTGGACCGCAAGGTGCTCGCCGACATGGCCGTCGTCGACCCCCAGGGCTTCGCCGCCCTCGTCGAGCTGGCCCGCCTCCACGCCCACAACCCGGCGGCAACCCCGGACATGGAACCCGCGACGGAACCCGGCTTGGCACCAGCGCAGGAGTCTGCGTAGCATCTTCGCCGGCTCCCCGGTGATCACCAGCGTTCGCAACCAGCTGGTACAACGAGCACGCAAACTTCGCAAGCGAGGGATGCGCGACCGCTCGCGGGAGTTCCTGGTCGAGGGGATCAACGGCATCGACGCCGCGCTGGACGCCGGGATCGGACTCGACCTGCTCTTCGTCTCGGATCCGGCCTCGGGCCCTGGTTCGGGCTCTTGTTCGGGCTCTTGTTCGGGCGGTGTGCGGCCCGGGTTCGCCGGCCCCCTGGGCGACCTGGTGGAGAAAGCGAAGTCCGCCAGGGTGCCGGTCCTCGATGTCTCGCCGCCGGTCATGCACGCCATCTCGGATGCGGACACGCCGCCCGGCGCGATCGCCATCGCACCCTTCGTGGACGTCGATCCGGCCGAGTTGCTCGACCGGGGCTCCGACCTCACGGTCGTCCTGGCTGAGGTGCGGGACCCGGGCAACCTCGGCACGATCCTCCGCACGTCCGGGGCCGCCGGGGTGGGCGCGGTGTTCCTCACGACCGGCACGGTCGACGTCTACAACCCCAAGGTCGTCCGGGCCTCCGCGGGGGCGATGTTCCACGTTTCCGTTGCGCGGGAGGTTGCTGTACCCTGGATTTTGGCGGAGTTGGGGGACAGGAATGTCCTGCGCGTGGCTGCGGATCCGACGGCAACGGTGACGTACGATGAGGTCGACATGCGGGGCCCCAGTGCGCTCGTCTTGGGCAACGAGGCGTGGGGCCTGGCCGAGGAGGTAGCCGCAGCAGTGGACGAGAGGGCGTCGATCCCGATGCGCGCATCGACGGAATCCCTGAACGTCGGCATCGCGGCGGGGGTCTTCCTCTTCGAGGCCGTCCGCCAGCGGAGATCCCTGTGAGTGTCCTGGAGGAGATCGTTGCCCGGCTGCGGGACGCGGTGATCGTCCTCGACGCCCAACGCCGGATCACCGGCTGGCACGGCGCGGCCGCCCGGATGCTCGGGTGGCCGGACGAGGACGTGATGGGCAAGCCCATCGACGAGCTCCTCCAGCCCCGCGATGCCAACGGCAACCCGGCGTGCATCGGCCCCTGCGACCCCACGTGCGTGCTCGGCATCACCACGGGGACGCCCGAGCAGGAGTTCCTCGTCGAGACCAACGGGCGCCCCGAACTCTGGCTCGGTGCCTGCTGCAGCTACGAGCGCGACGACGCCGGCCGCATCGACCGGATCACCGTCGTCGCCAGGGACATCACCCGCCGCAAGCGCGTGGACATGGCCAAGTCCGAGGTGATCTCGGCGGTCGCCCACGAGCTGCGCTCCCCGCTGACGTCGGTGAAGGGCTTCACGTCCACGCTGCTGCACCGCTGGGACCGCTTCGACGACGAAACGAAGAAGCACCTCCTCGTCACCATCGAGAGCGACGCTGACCGCGTCACCCGGCTGATCGGTGAGCTGCTCGACGTGAGCCGCATCGAGGCGGGCCGCCTGGAGCTGCGCCGGTACCCGATCGACATCATCGAGATCTCCCAGAAGGTCACGAGCCGGCTGGCCCCCACCACCGCCAACCACACCTTGTCGATGTCCTTCCCCCCCGACTTCCCGCTCGTGTACGGCGACCCGGACAAGCTCGAGCAGGTCCTGACGAACCTCGTGGAGAACGCCACGAAGCACACCGACGCCGGCGAGATCCACGTGACCGGCGTCGTCGAGGACGGCAGGGTCCGCATCAGCGTCGCCGACCAGGGGGAAGGCATCCCCAAGGACCACCGCCTGGCGGTGTTCGGCAAGTTCTTCCGCCGCAACAGCGGCCGGGCGGGGTCGCCGTCGGGCACGGGTCTGGGGCTGTTCATCTCGAAGGGGCTCGTCGAGGCCCACGGGGGCCGGATCTGGGTCGAGTCGGGGGACGGGGGCGGCGGTGCCGTCTTCGCCTTCACCCTGCCGGTGGCGGCGCCTGCCGAACCCGGCGTCCCAACCGTGAGCAATGACGGGCCCGACCTGGAGAAGCGTTTCGAGCGTGGTACATAACGACGACCTCCCCGAGGACGCACCGACGGGATCCCAGGAGGCACTGGCCCGTAACGAGGTTCTTTGTGTGTTTAGCCGCCATCTTGACGGTCAATCACACAAAGATCAGCATGAGTCCCGTCCGGGGACTTGCCACCTGCGACCATCGGGTGGATAGTTACTACCGGGGATCATGGGCGAGAAGTCGGAACAGACTCGCACGAGGGTCGACGGGGTAAAAGCGCTCTTCGGAGCGTTCTTCTTCGCCAGTGGCGGCGCGCTCGTCTTCTACATCCTGTCCGGTGTCTCCCTCGGCGGAACGTTTGCCCTCGCGGTCGCCGGCGCCGTGGCCGGGGCGGTCGCCGTCCGCAAGCGGATTGCGCCCGACCGCCGGGCCGACCTGGACCGGCGGCTCCGGGCCGGGCTCGCCGCCGGGCTCGCCGGGCTCGCCGCCTATGACGGCACCCGCTGGGCGTTCGTCCACGTCGCCCACTACCGCTTCAAGCCCTTCGATGTCTTCTCCATCTTCGGGCAGGCCCTCGCGGGACGCGCCCTCGTGGGGGCGCACCACGCCACGTGGTGGATCGACGTCGCCGGGGTGGCTTTCCACGTGACCAACGGGCTCGGGTTCGCCACCGCCTACACGGTGTGGATGGGCCGCAGGGGCGTGGTGGCGGGCGTCGTGTTCGCGCTCGCGCTCAACGTCGCGATGATCCTGCTCTATCCCGGGTGGCTCAAGATCCGGCTCCTCGGTGAGTTCGTCCAGGTGGCCATGCTGGGCCACATCGCCTACGGGGCGGCCGTCGGCGCAACTGCCAGGGCGTTGCTCCGCCGGAGCGAGAAGGTGGCCGGGCTTGTCGCTGCCTGACCTGGCCCCCTGGTGGTGGGGGCGAACCCCGGCGGCCCTCAGCCGCATCTCGCCGAGCCTCGCCCTGTCGCTCTCTGACGGCATCCATGTCGCGGCGTGGCCCTCCGTCGCGGAGTTGGGGCCGCCCGCATGCTTGGCTCTCGGGCTCCTCGCCGGTTGGACGCATCCCGGGTTCGACGTGCTGTGGAGCCAGAGCCTGCTGTTCATGGCGCTGGTCGCCGCGGTGGGGACGCTGTCCGCG
>DASPZW010000296.1:0-2647 GCA_035636055.1 Actinomycetota bacterium | reverse complement strand
CGGCCGCCTGCTGACCGAGTCCGGTAGCCACGACATCGGCCACAGCCCCGGCAACATGCGGCGTCGCCATCGAGGTGCCGGCAAGCGTCGTGTACTGGTTCGTCTTGCCCATGGCCCAATACGTGGAGATCACGTCGTTGGCCGCCGTACCGTCGTTGGCCCCACCGGGCGCAGCGATCGCCCACGCGTCGTTGCTCAGTGGGCTGGAGTAGGAGGCCATGCCGCCGGTCGGCCCCGTGGCTCCCACGATGATGGCGTGGAGGTTACCGAAGGCAGCGTTGCTGCCGAGCAGGCCGCCGAGCAGCCCGCTGAGCAGTCCCCCGGCGTTGTTGCCGGCCGCGAGCACCGGGATGGCCCCGTGGGACCAGGCGTACTCGATGCCGGCGGTCATCGGAGCGGAGATGCCACCGGTGGACCCCAGGTTCAGGGGGAGCGAGCCGCCGTCGCCCAGGCTCAGGTTGACGACCTTCGCCCCGTGGTCCACCACCCACATGATGCCGGCCTGCACGTCGGCGTCGGCTCCGGCACCCGTGGCGTCAAGGGCCTTGGCCACGATCAGCTTGGCCCCGGGGGCCACGCCGGCCCCGCCCTTCCCGTTGTCCTTGAGCCCGGCGATGATACCGGCCACATGGGTGCCGTGGCCGTTGTCATCCTGGCCGCTCCCGGTGCATTTGGAGGGGTCTGCGTTCGCCCCGATGCAGTTCGTGCTCGACACCACCTGCCCAGCCAGGTCCTCGTGGTGGAGGTCCACGCCCGTGTCGACGATGCCGACGGTGACGCCCGTGCCGGTGGTGATCCCCCACACCGACGGTGCGCCGATCTGGGCGAGCCCCCACTGCTGTGCGAACAGAGGGTCGTTGGACGCGAACGCCGCGCTCGGCAGCAGCATGGCCAGCGCGCAGCCTGCCGCCACAGCACTCGCTGCCAAGCGGCGGGGACGCCGACTCCCTCGAAGGCTCAGCGACGAGCCACGGCCCGCGACGTCACCATCAATTGCTTTGCGACGCATACGACCCCCTGTCTAGGTTTGTTACAAGCGGATGAATTGTATGAACGCTTTCCCCAACCTGCCAATTAGGATCTTTTAACTCAATTAACGATGGACTAGGCAAAAACCCACGGCCTCGTTGCACAAATTTCAGCTTCCGTTCCCGGATTCGTTGCGGGACTGACCGAATGTCGCAACAAGGCCCGCCTAGGGTTGCACTGGCCCCACCGCATTCCTCCGGAGGCCCGGGCGGCGTCCCTTCCCCGCCGCCCGGGCCTCCCTCCGTTCCGGGGCCCTTGCAGGAGCGCCCAGCGGGAGAGAGGAAAGGAAAGGACAGCGTCGCGTCAGTGCCGGGCGACCGAGAGGGTTGGGGGCGAAGCGAGCGTCTGGTAGACGACGCAGTAGCGCTCGGTGAGGCGGAGGAGGGTGGCGACCTGCTCCAGCGTGGCATCCGTCACCCGGTCGAAGGTCAGCCGGATGGCCTGGAATCCCACAGGCGTCTCCCGATCGACCGCCAGGGTGCCACGGAAGTCGAGGTCGCCCTCCGCATGCACCGATCCCTCCACCGAGAGGCCCAGCGATGTGGCGACTGCCCGCATGGTCACGCCTGAGCAGGCAACGAGCGCCTGGAGCAGCATGTCGCCCGAGCATGCCGAGAGACCGTCGCCCCCGGTGGCCGGATGCAGGCCGGCTTCGACCAGCGCCTGCCCGGTGGCGACGGAGCAGGTGACGCCGTCGCCCAGCACGGCGTCGGCAACGAGGGTGATCAGCGCTGCGGTCGGCTCCGCGCGGTAGCGGTCCTTCAGGGGTTGCTGGACGGCCCGCAGTTCATCGGCTTCCACGTCCGAGCAATGTGGCCCACCGGGGGCACCGCCGTCAAGCCGCCCGCGGCCGGATCCCGGCGAGGCCCCTCCATCCGGAGGGGCCTCAGCAGCGGGAACCCCCGGCGCGCGGGGCATACGGCTTGGCCGGCACCCGCTGCTCGGCCATCAACCACCCCGGGACGCCGGACAGGGGAGGCGGCTGACCGAAACGCCGATGCTGGCGGCGGGGCGGTCGTCCCGGCGTGTCGATGGCCCGGCTTGAACTGCGGGTGCGCGAACTGGGCTGGGATGCCCATTCCGCACGAGTGACCGGCACAGGCCGGCAAAGGGTTACGGGTCGCGCCAAAAGATTTTTGGCGCCTTGCTCGTTCTCGTGGGTGAGGGCTCCGGAGGAACCGTTCTTTGTCCCTCAGGCGGTGTTGCGACGGCCGGTAGGGCCAAAGAACGCCCTTGCCGTAGAAGATGTCGGAGTTGAACGACTTTGACGGCGCCCCATGATATTCTCATGGCAGAAACACCTGGAGGGGGCCAAGCACCAATGTTCGGTGGCCTACTTCGTCGCGACTTGGTGTTTCGCCCGACCCAGCCGTTCCGGTACGTGGCGGACACCACCGAGGGGCTCGGCGGGCTCCGAGGCGACGGTCGCAGCGCTGCGCTGGACCTTCGCGAGCAGGCGGATCAACTGGCGGCGCTCCCCAGGCGAAAGCACCGCCATCACCCTGGCCTCCACCATGTGGACGCCGGGCAGGATCTCGTCGATGATCGCCCGCCCCTCGTCCGTCAAGGCGATGACGAGCTTGCGACGGTCATCGGGGTGCGGCAGCCGGACGAGCAG
>DASPZW010000295.1:0-6055 GCA_035636055.1 Actinomycetota bacterium | reverse complement strand
GTCGAAACGGACGAGGGTGCCGTCGGGGGTTGCGACGCCCAGCGCGCCCGCCCGTTCCATCCGGCGCAGGATCGCACGCACCCTGGCGGCAAGCTCCCGGAGGCTGAAGGGTTTCGTGAGGTAGTCGTCGGCCCCGACGGCGAAACCGGCGATCTTGTCGGTCTCGGCGTTGCGAGCGGTGAGCATCAGGACGGGAACCCAGTCGCGCTTCTGGATCTCCCGGCAGACCTCCAGCCCATCCATGCCGGGCAGCATGAGGTCGAGGACGACCAGGTCCGGACGCTCCGCCTCGAGGGCCGCCAGGGCGCTCGGGCCGTCGGCGGCAACGCGGACCGCGTAGCCCTCGCTCACCAGGCGCGCCCGGACCGCCTCAACGAGTGCGGCTTCGTCGTCAACGACGAGGATGGTCCGCGGTGCGGGAGACCGCAGTGCCGGCGCCGGGTTCACTTCCTAGATCCTACGGTGGAAACCGTTTCAGGCCCGCGACGTTTGTTGAGAAGCTGTGTCGGCTTTGTTGCAAAGCCCTGACAGGATCGAGGGCAGGATCGAGAGCAGGATCGAGGCAGGCGTGGCAGGCTCCGAGCTCAACCGAGGTTGCTCCCCTGGGGGATGCTGACGGGGCCGGTCCATGCCCCGTTGCCATAGGCGCCCCCCCAGAGCTTGCCGTCGGTCCCCTTCCAGTACACCCAGGCATGCCCGGCGTTGTCGATGCCGACGGTGGGATCCGAGGCCATCGGGCCATTCATGACTTTGACCGGGCCGCCCCAGGCCGATCCCGACCAGACCCCGGCGTAGAGGTTGTTGTCCGGCCCCCTCCAGAACACGGCGCGGGCGCCGCCCCCGCCCGCTCCGTTGCTGGCGGCGGGGGCAGAGGAGAGCGGTCCCATCCCGACCTTGGTCGGCCCCTGCCACTTCGAACCGTCGTAGAAGGCCTCCCAGAGGTTGGAATCGACGCCCTTCCAGTAGACGTAGGGGTGCTCGTTGGCGTCCAGGATCGCCGTGGGGTGGGAGTTCAGGACGCCGAGCCCCGTGTCCACCGGCCCCTCCCAGACCGCGCCGGTCCAGTGGAGGCTGACAAGGTTGCCGTTGCTGCCCTTCCAGAAGAGCCACTGGTGCGTGTTGGGCGCCACCGTTGCCGCCGGCTGCGAGGTGAGGATGCCGAACGTTGGGAGCGACGTCGGGCCGAGCCACTTCGTTCCGTTGTAGTAGGCCTGGGCCAGATGGCCGTCCGTTCCCCGCCAGTACACCCAGTAGTGCAGGGCGCTGTCGCCCCCCGCGGTGGGCTCGGACCCGAGGGGGGCCATCCCGGCGCTGACGGGGCCGGCCCAGACGTGGGTGTCCCAGGCGGCACCCCAGAAGGCACCGTCCGTCCCCCTCCAGAACACCGCCTGGTTGCCGGTGGGGAAAACGACGAGCGACGGTCCCGTCCCGTTGTCGTCCGGTCCGTGGGGCACGGGCGGGGGCCCGGGACTGGTGGGCGGGGCGGCCGTCGTCGGGACCGGGGCCGTTGGGGTCGTGGGACCTGGGGCCGGGGTGGCCGGAACCCCGGAAGGTGACGTCGCCGGGGTCGGGCGGGGGTGCGACGTCGCCGGCGGGGTGGGGGCAACGACCGTGACCGTCACCCCGGTCGACACGCTGCCCGCCTCGACCGTGACGACCGTCGACCCGCCCGCCACCGCCTTGACGGTCCCGGTGGTGTCGACGACGGCCACGGCCAGGTTGCCGGTGGCGAACTGGAGTGCGATGGTCCCGGCGGGGGCGGGGGTGCCGTCGTCGAAGGTGCCCGTGACGGTGACGGCCTGGGACTGCCCCACCGTCATGGTCAGGGTCGCCGGGACGACCTCCAGGGCGTGGAGCACCCGGAGGGTGATATGCGCCTGGGCGTCGTAGATGGCCTCCTCCCGCTCCTGGTCGGCGACGAGCCTGGCAAGGCGTACCCGGGGCGAGCCTGTCCCGCCGGCGGACACCTCGTAGGTGATGGTCTGCACCGACGACGGGGGGAGCTGCGAGAAGGACCACTGGAGCACCGGGTCGGCCTTCAGCACCAGGTAGCCGGACGGCGCCACACGCCGGAGGTCGGCGGCGAGGTGGGCCACCGACTCGGGGACGACCTCGGCGTAGGTGATGTCCGCCGGTGAGGACCCGACGTTGCGCAGGTTCACGACCGCGGTGAGCCTGTCGCCGGACAGCCGCCAGGTGCGCTGCGTCAAGACGGTGCCGCCAAGGAGCACCGGCGGGAAACGCTGCGAAACCGACGGCGGGTGGCGGTGCACGACGGCGACGGCGATCAGGACCGCCGCGACCAGCACCAGGGTGCCCGCGACGCCCGCGACCATGAAGCCCCGCCGCCCCCAGCGGGCAATGGCGGCGAACCACGACGGGGCCGGCCGCAGCGGGGCCGGCCGCAGCGGGGCCGGGGCAAGCAACGGGCCTGTCGAACTCGGGCTTGTGGCGGTGACGTCAAGGTTGCCGCGGAGAGCTCCCACGGCAGCGCCGGGGAAGGCGCCGGCGGCGGGAAGGGTGCGGGGTGAGCTCCAGGGGGCCCCCGCTGGCGCGGCGTCGAGGCGGGGCAGCGCCGGATACCCGGCGAGGGAGGGCAGGAGCGCATCGAGCTGCGCCGCCCCGGTTGCGGCATCCGGGCGCCGCGACGGCTGCTTGGCGAGGAACGACACGATCACCGACCAGAGGTCCGCCGGGATGCCGGGAATCGGGGCCACGTCCCGCTGCGCTGCTGCCCTGATCATCGCCAGCAGGTTGCCGGCGGCGAAGGGGGTCACCCCGCAGAGCAGCTCGTAGAGCATGACGCCGCAGGACCAGACGTCGGCCGCCGGGGTTGCCCGGGAGTCCTCCGCCAGCTCGGGGGCGAGGTAGGCAACGGTGCCCACCAGCGCCGTCATGCGGCCGGACGCGGAGCCGTGGGCCATCCGGGCCACCCCGAAGTCGCTCAACTTGGCCACCGGCTCGGGCCCGCTCAGGTCGACCAGGACGTTCTCCGGCTTCACGTCGCGGTGCACCGCACCGAGCGCGTGGGCGGCGGCGAGGCCACGCAGCACCTCGGCGGCCATGCGAGTCGCTTCGGCCGGGGCCAGGCTGCCCCTGTCCTCCAGGTAGGTGCGGAGGTTGGGCCCCGGGACGAGGTCGGTGACGATGGCGAGGGTGTCGGCCTCCACGACCAGGTCCCGCACCGTGACGACGTTCGGCGAGGAGATGCGCAGGAGGATCTTGCGCTCCTGCACGAAGCGGGCGACCACGTCCTCGTCGGATGCCAGCTCCGACCGGAGCACCTTGGCCGCCAGGGTCTGCCCGGTGTCGCGGGTGGTCGCCCGGTACACCTGGCCCATGGCGCCGCTGCCGATCACTTCGTGCAGCAGGTACCGGTGGCCGAGGGGAAGACCGCCGTCTGTCACGGTGTCGAGATTACTCAGGTTGACCGGCGAGGTTTGCCAATTCTCGTCCGCTCCTGCGGAGCGTTCGATCGGGCGCCGGCCGGCCGCGGTGCGGGTCCTCGGGGCCGCCGCCCCGGCGATCTTCTACCTGCTCTACTTCCTGACCCTCATCGCCACGACCGGAATCTGGTGGTCCATCCACCTGTGGCTCGGCTCGGTGGCCACCGCCGGGATCACCGGCTACCTGCTCTCCTACGTCGCGATGCCACCGGGCGAGACCGCCTCGCTGTAGCCCGCCCTCAGCGGAGGCCCTCCGCGATCTGCGCCGCGGTAAGGAGGGCCTTGGCCTTGTTCACCGACTCCCACCACTCCTTGGAGGGGTCCGAGTCGGCCACGATCCCCCCGCCCGCCTGGATGTGGAACTGCCCGCCGGCGATGTACGCCGTGCGTAGGGCGATGCAGGTGTCGAGGTTGCCGGAGAAGTCGAAGTACCCGACGATGCCGGCGTACGGCCCCCGCCGGGTGGGCTCCAGCTCGTCGATGATCTCCATCGCCCGGATCTTCGGGGCCCCCGAGACGGTCCCCGCCGGGAACGAGGCGTAGAGAGCGTCGAGTGCGGTCCGGCCCTCGGCGAGCTCACCGGACACCTGCGACACCAGGTGCATGATGTGGGAGTACCGCTCCACCAACAGCAGCTCGTCCACCCTGACGCTGCCCCAGGTGCAGACCCGGCCCACGTCGTTGCGGGCGAGGTCCACCAGCATCACGTGCTCGGCCCGCTCCTTCTCGTCGACGAGCAGTTCGGCCTCGAGGGCGGCGTCCTCCTCGTCGGTGGCCCCCCTGGGCCGTGACCCGGCAATCGGGCGTTGAATGACGTGGCCCTGCTGCACCTTGATCAGCGGCTCCGGGGACGAGCCGATGACGGTGATGTCGGGGTGCCGCAGGTAGAACATGTACGGGCTGGGGTTGACGAGGCGCAGCACCCGGTACACGTCGAAGGGGTCCGCCGTGATGGGGGCCGAGAACCGCTGGGCGATGACCACCTGGAAGATGTCGCCCGCAAAGATGTACTCGCGGGCTGCCTCGACGGCCGCCTCGAATGTCTCCCGGGACATCGTCGACGGCGGCAGGGTCACCTCGACCGGCGCCAGCTCGAGCGGCTCGTAGGCAAGGGGGTTGCCGAGGGCGGCGACCAGCTCCTCGCTGCGGGCCACCGCCGCGTCGTAGCCGTCGCCCTCCACGACGTTGGAGACGAAGGCGATGCGCTGGCGGAGGTGGTCGAAGACCACGAGGCTGCGGGGGAACATCAGCATCATCTCGGGGACGGCCACGTCGTCGGTGGTCGTCTGGGGCAGCCGCTCGAGGTACCGGACGACGTCGTAGCCGAGATACCCGACGGCGCCGGCGTGCAGCGGCGGCAGGCCCGCCAGGGCCGGAGTCCGGTAGCTCTCCAAGACCTGGCGCAGGATCTCCAGGGGGCTGGAGCCCTCGGGCATCGCCGCGGCCGCCGGGGGTTCACCCTCCCACGACACCGTGCCGTCCCGGCACGTCATCACGAGGAACGGGTCGACGCCGACGAACGAGTAGCGGCCCCACCGCTCCCCGCCCTCCACCGACTCGAGCAGGAACGCGTGGCGGCCACCGGCTGGACCCGACGCCAGCTTCAGGAACGCCGAGACCGGGGTCTCGAGATCGGCGACCACCTCGCGCCACACCGGCACGACGGGATACTCGGAGGCCAGCCGCTCGAACTCCTCGCAGGAGGGGCGGTACTGGGGCACGCCTACGAGCCGGTCAGGGAGCGGAAGAAGCAGGTGCGCTCGCCCGTGTGGCACGCAGGGCCGTCGGGGTGCACCTTCACGACGAGGGCGTCGCCGTCGCAGTCGTAGCGGACCTCGGTCACGTGCTGCAGGTTGCCCGAGGTCGCCCCCTTGTTCCAGAACTCCTGGCGGCTGCGCGACCAGAACCACGTCGTGCCCTGGTCGAGGGTCCGGCGCAGCGACTCCTCGTTCATCCAGGCCATCATGAGGATCTCGCTGGTCTCCGCGTCCTGGACGATGGCGGGCACGAGGCCCACGCCGTCGAACTTGATGTCGCCGAGGTCGCCCATGCCCGTCAGCCGATCGCGATCATGCGCTCGATGGCCAAGCGGGCCCGGTCGGCGATCGCCGGCTCGACGGTCACCTCGTGCACGTTGTGCTGCAGACTCTCGAGCAGCTTCTCCGGCGTGATCATCTTCATGTAGCGGCAGATGGCCGCTTCGTTGGCCGCAATGAACTCCACGTCGGGCCGGCCGGTGTGCAGCCGGTGGATGAGCCCGGTCTCGGTGGCGACGATGACCCGCTGGGCATCGGTGACCCTGGCCCGCCGCAGCATGCCGGCGGTGCTGAGCACGTGCGTGCGCTCCCGTGGCAGGACCCCGGTCGAGGCCATCCACACCGCGTGGGAGGAGCAGCCGCACTCGGGGTGGATCATGAGCTCGGCATCCGGGAACTCGGCGAGGCGGCGGTTAAGGTCGGCCGGCTCGATGCCGGCGTGGACGTGGCACTCCCCCATCCAGACCTGGAGCGTGCGTCCGGTGACGCGCTCGACGTGGGCGGCGAGGAACATGTCGGGCAGGAACAGGATCTCACGGTCGGCGCCGATCGCCTGGACCACCTGGACGGCAT
>DASPZW010000294.1:0-2250 GCA_035636055.1 Actinomycetota bacterium | reverse complement strand
GGAGGCGGTGGCTTCGACCGTCCGGGGATCGCCCACCCGGTTGCCTGCAAGGTCGGTCGGGCCCGCGAACAGGTTGTTCACCGAAACGGCCACCCGGTCGCCGCCTCGGGGCGGCGAGGCGAGCGTGATGACCACCGCGGTCGACGTCGTCGCCGGGCAGGCAACGCCGTTGATCCCCGGATACCTGCCCTGGACCAGCACCGAGAGGTTGGCCGGGGACACCGTCGAGCAGAGCAGCGGCTTGGAGAAGGTGAGCGTCAGCGACGTCGCCCCCCCGGTCGCCGCCACGCCCGTGGGCACCGGTGGGACGGTGTCGATGGTGACGGTCCGGGTGACGACCGGGGAATAGTTGCCACCGATGTCCAAGGAGCGGACGGCGAACGTGTGGACGCCGTCGGGCAGCGGGGCCGGCGACGTGTAGCTCCAGGTGACGCTCCGAGCCGGGCAGCCGGCGCAGGTCATGCCGTCGGTGGAGAAGGGCTTGCCGTCGACGCTGACCTCCACCGAGGTCACGTCCCCGCCGTCGTCGGTGGCCGCCCCGCGGAATGCCGGCGCCTTCTGGTTGATGGCAGCCCGGTCGGCCGGGCCGGCCGTCATGGTCGTCACGGGCGGGGTTGTGTCGAGAGAGACCTTCATGGCGTTCGACCAGATGTGGGCCGGGATGGTCCCGCCGGTGACCTGCGGCACGCCCCGGATGTTGAGCAGCGGCTGGTTCGTGTCCTTGTACCCGACCCACACCGACGTGGCCAGGGTCGGCGTGTATCCGACGAACCACGCGTTCCGGAAGTCTTGGGCGGTGCCCGTCTTCCCTGCGGCGGGCTGCCCGATGGCGGCGGCGGTCCCGGTGCCCCGCACGATCACCTGCTGGAGGACCGTGGTCACCTCCTGGGCGACCGCCGCGGGCAGGGCCTGCACCGGCGGGGACGGTCCGTCGTCGAGGACCTTGCCCGACGCGTCGGCGACCTGGGAGGCCAGCTTCGGGGCCCGGTAGACGCCCCCGGCGGCAAGGGTGGCGTAGGCGGACGCCATCTCGAGCGGGGTCACGCCGGCGCTGCCGAGGGCCAGCGAGGGAACGGCGGGCAGGAAGGTCCGGCAGATGTCACTGCCGAGCGGCCGGCAGTTCACCTGGGCCGGGATGATCCCGTCGGTCGCCGGGATCCCCATCTTGCCGGCGACGTCGGCCACGGCCTGGGGACCCACCTGGAGGATGAGCTGCGCGTAGACGGTGTTGACCGAGTGCACCGTGGCGTCGGTGAGGCTGATGCTGCCGAAGGACTCGAAGCCAAAGTTGCTGACGCAGCCCGGCGTCCACCCCTTGAGGCAGAGACGCGAGGGCCCCTGGTACACCGCCTGCGGCGAGATCCCCTGCTGGAGGGCCGTCGCCAGCACGAACGGCTTGAAGGCCGAGCCGGGCTGGCGCCTCCCCATCGTGGCGACGTTGAACTTCTCCGGACCGTATGCCCGGCCGCCGACGAGGGCTCGCACGTACCCCGTGTTGGGGTCGATCGAGACAACTGCAGCATAGGGGTCAGGAGGATCGGGGAGGGCCGCCTGCACCGAGGCCTCGGCCGCCGCCTGGATCCGGGGGTCGAACGTGGTGTGGATCTGCAGCCCGCCCTCGTACACGGCCTGGGCGCCGTAGCGCTGGATCATCTCGGTGCGCAGCGCATCGAGGAACCAGGCCATGTGGGGGTTGTCCGGGACGGGGGCGACGAGGGTGGGCTTGTCGGCGCGCGCCGCCTGTGCCTCGGCGTGGGAGATGGAGCCGAGCAGCTCCATGCGCCGGATGACCCGGAGCCGGTCGATCTCCGCCGCGGCGGCGTTGGTGATCGGCGAGTCGTGGTCCGGCGACTGGATGATCCCGGCAAGGAGGGCCGCCTGGGAAATCGTGAGCGCGGAGGCGTCCTCCCCGAAGTACGCCTTGGCCGCCGCCTGCGCCCCGTACGCCCCGTTGCCGAAGTAGACGGTGTTGAGGTAGCGGTTCATGACCTCGGCCTTGCTGAGGTGCCGGGAGATCTCGAGCGCGATGCGTGCTTCCAGGATCTTCCTGCTCAGCGACGGCTTGTTGCCGACGTAGGCCACCTTCACGTACTGCTGGGTGATAGTCGAACCTCCCTCGACCACCTTGCCCGACCGCAGATCCGCCAGCGCGGCCCGCAGGACGGAGCGGGCGTCCACACCGGGGTTGGAGTAGTAGCGGGCGTCCTCCTCGGCCACGACCGCCTGGGGAAGGTACTTCGAGATCTGGTC
>DASPZW010000293.1:0-8051 GCA_035636055.1 Actinomycetota bacterium | reverse complement strand
CTCCAGCTTCACCACGTTCTGTGGTCGCCCTCATACCTTGTGGCCGGGCCCGGCGCATCTTTGGCTGTCTCGCCGCGCCTGGCGCGGTCAAACAGCGGCAGTTGGAGTCCGTGGCTTCTGCAGGGCGCCTAAAACGGATGTTATGGGTAAATAGCGAATGTGAACTGACCACGCAGAGTGGTCGACCTCCCCATGGCCGCCCGCCGCCCGGGAATTCTCGTGTTAGAACAGTCAGACCGGACGCTTCACGCCTCGATGGTCGCGCCCCCGCGCCTGGGGAGTAGGTAGAAGATGGCCAGCGCCGCGTCGAGGCCCAGCCCGGCTGGAACCGCAACGAACGTGAGTAGCGTCGCCAGGGCGTAGCCCGGGATCCCGAAGCGGAAGGCCCTGGTGATCTTGTCCGCCTCCGACTCGCTGCCGGCTGCTATGAGCCGGTGGTCGGTCGCCGCCACCCTCCACAGGAGGTTGTAGAAAACGGCGATCGCCACGTACGTCCCGCTGAAGAACAGCACGGCCGTACGCTGGTCCTGGCCCCCGATGCGCAACTGCTGGGCGAGCACCTTGGTGGGGAAGGGGACGAAGGACACGCAGAGCAGCAGGAGGAGATTCGCCACGACCAGGCCGTGCGTGGTTCGCTCGATGAGCCGGAACATTGCATGGTGGTTGGCCCACATGATCCCGATGGTGACGAAGCTGATCACGTAGCCGATGTACGAGGGCCAGGCCTGCTCCAGCTGGTGAGCGAGCGAAGCCGAGGACGAGCCGGTGAGGTGGACCTCCAGGATCAGCAGGGTGATGGCGATGGCGAACACCCCATCGCTGAAGGCCTCCAACCGGGTGGTTTCCACGCGGCAAACAGTACGGCGCGCCGGGGGCCCCCGCCAGGCAGGCAAGGGTCCTGGAACTCAGGGTTGCGAGGAAGTTTGGTCGATATTTGTTTCCAGCGAACGAAAAGTTACGGAACCTCGCGGTGATAGTCGGCGACCGGCCCTCACCCGCGAGCCGGGTCGAGGACGGCGACCCGCCCCGTCCTCAGGTCCACGAGAATCTGCTTGACCACTTGGCTGACTCGGTAATCTCCGGCAGGTGAGACCGAGGGCGTTCCAACAGAGAGCGTCAAGCTCGCAGCCCCGGTTGGGGGCGCCGGATGGATCTCCCGGTCCCCTCCACCAGGTCCCAGCCCCCCAGTCGAAGCGTCGTAGTCCGTCCCGAGGTCGTCATCCACCTGCAACTCCCAGACCTTCCACGGGAAGCTGGACATGCGCTCTTCCTCGGTGAGCCTCGGCTCGAAGCTGTAGGACAGGTCGAGGTATTCGGGGGAATCCGAGTCGCTCTCGACCAAGAGGTCGGGAAACCAGCTGAGTGCCCGCAGGACGACCCTGTGGTCTCCGACAAGAGGCCCGGCGTCCACATCGATGTCGATGGAGCGGGTGGCCCCGGACGGTGCCTCCGACGTATCGGTCATTCGCCCGCGCCTTTCCCTCAGAGTCGACACGAAATCGTTCCGTGTCCTGGGTAAAAGGTACCCGAAACGGGGTCGATCAGGAGGAGTGAAATGCGGAAGGTCAGAAGGTCGTTGCGCCGAATCCGCTTGTGGTTGCGAGGGCCGTACCTGTGCCCCTGCAGCTGAATGTGTGAGTGGAACGCCTCGCTGATGGGACGTGGATGTCCCGTCGAGATGCTAAAGGCATAACTACGGTTGACGAAGATACGGGCGTCGCCCCATACGAAATCGGTAGTCGGTGGATGAGCGGCGATGAAGTCGGCGTTGAAGTCGGCGTTGAAGGAGATGCTGAAGGAGTAAACGCCATTCCCAACCGCCGCTACCTGCCCTACACCGGCTCCCCCCACGCCCGTCTGGTCATACGCGTTGTCACAGCTTTGAAATGTGGGGAAGGCCGTTTGCGGGGGGCCGGCCGGAGCGGGAAGGGCACTCGCCGCGTGGGCCCCCGGAACAATAAGGGTCCCTGTGACCGACAGGGCGAGTAGCAACATCCTCATATGCCAGCACAATGTCGGATACTTCGTCCTTGAACTGCCGCGACGAATCATCATGCGCTCCTTTCTCCGGACACGGAACTGCGGTGGCTAATTCGAGAGGGGACCGGGGCATGCCGGGGCAGGCGGGGGGCGGACACCGGGGCCGGGGGGAGCGCCACCTGCACGGCGTCCAGCTTGCGGCCTCGGACCAGGTATCCCCGGCCCGGCACGCGCGGCGGCAGGCGGCGCGGCAGGGCCACGTCGAACAACTCGCCGTCGGCCTCCTCGGGGTTGAGGAGGATGCCGCAGCGCAGCGAGCGCAGGTACCTCGCCCAGTCGTCGTAGAGGCGCAGGAGGTCCGCGGTCCGGCCTGCGACCAGCGCCCGCAAGCCGCCGGTGCGGCTCGACCGGAGGGCGTCGTTGAGGGCGAAGGCCGACTCCGGGGGCAGGGCCTCGCAGTCGTCGATGACGAGCAGCGTGCACCGGGTCCCGCATGACAGGGCCTGATTGATCTCGTCCGGGGTTGTCGCCACGACAACCCCTGGGAGGTTCCGCAGCGGCGAGGGCCGCGGGGCGAGGACAACCACCCGGGCACCCGGGTCCGCCGCCCGGGCCGAGGCGAGGCAGGTGGCCAGCGCGGTGCTCCTCCCCGTCCGGTCGCCCCCGGCGACGAGCAGGTGCGGCCCCTCTCGCTCCAGGTCGACGGCCACCGGCTCCAGCTCCGGCCCGCCGAGACCGATGACGAGGCAACCCTCCGGGGCCGGAGTCGGAGCCGGAGCCGAGGCCAGCGTGGCGAAGGGCACCTCGGTCGGGAACGCCGGGATGCGCCTGGGGCAGGATGCCGGGTCCACCGAGTGCGCCTCGCCCCCAAGGCGTGCGGCCACATCCAGCGGCGGGAAGGATCCGTCGTCGCCGGCCGGCCAGATCACCTGCACCTCCCGGGGGGCGGCACCGCTCACGAAGCCACGCCCCGGCGGCGGGTCGGCCGGCGCCAGCCCGGGGGGGAGGCCCGCCAGGTCGTAGTCGGCCCCGTCCGGCTGCCGGAGAAGGATCCGGCGTACGAACAGCCCGAAGGTGGCGGACGTGAGATCGCTGCGCTGCTGCGAGGCCACAACGAGGTGGATGCCCACCGACGGTCCCCGCCGGAGCAGCCCGGCGAGCTGCTCGGCGGCGGAGTCCTGGCGGTAGTCGAGGGGGCCGGCGAGCGACGGGTAGTCGTCGACCAGGAGAAGGATCCACGGCCTGGGGCGGCGGCTCGCTCGCCGCTCGTCGGCGATGCGGGACAGGCGGCCGAGGAGCCGGGCGGTCCGGTCGGGGTCGTCGGTGCCGACGACGTCCGCGCAGTGCGGCAACGCCCCCAGGGGAACCAGGGAACCGTCGCCGGCGTCGAGAGCGTAGAGGTGCACCTCCGCCGGGCTGTAGCGGCAGGCGACGTCGAGCCCCACCTGCCGCAGGAGTGTGGTCTTGCCGGCTCCGAACCCGCCCAGGACAACGCACGACCCGTCGCCGGACAGATCGAGGGCCAGTGGCGCCTGGCGCTGGAGCTCGGGCTCGTCCGCCAGGCCGACGAGGGCGACGAGGTGATCGATGCCGGCCGGCGGGACGTCGGCGACCGCCCGCCGGGGCAGCAGCGTAGGCAGTGCCGGGAGCCACGGGCTGGGGGCCGGCCCACGCCCAGGCGAATGGCCTCGGCGGCGATGCGCCGGACGGCCACCTTCAGGTCGGTCTCCACTGGCACCCCGGCCACCTCGTCGGCCACGTGGCCCTGTGGCAGGACCGGCCCGCCAGAAGCCGGTGGCCGGTCGTCTGCGAAGGGCGTGATAACGATGCCGCGCCCGGCGCTCACCACGGGGCAGGCGATCCGCGCGGTCTGGAAGGCACCGAGATGGCTGCCGACCTTGAGGTAGGCCCGGCCTGGTGCGTTCACCGGGATCAGCGCCGCGTCGTTGGTGCCGATCATGGCCGTCGACTCCGCGTCGAGCGACACCCGCAGGCACATCCAGTAGTTGATGTTGGCCTGGAGCCTGGGCCCGACGACGCCGCCGGGGCTCTGGGTGGCGAGCAGGAGGTGGACGCCGAGGCTGCGGCCTCGCTGGGCGACGTCGATGAGGGTGTCGACGAAGCCCGGCAGTTCCTGGGCGATGGTGGCGAACTCGTCGACGACGATCACGAGGTTGGGTAGCGGCTGCGGGGTTGGTCCGCCGGCACGTGCACGGCACTGGCGCTCGAACTGGGCGATGTCGGCGACGCCGGCCTGGCGCAGGATGTGCTCGCGACGCCGCAGCTCGGCGTTGAGCGACACGAGGGCACGGGCGGCCAGCCGCTCGTCCAGATCGGTGACGAGCCCGACCGTGTGGGGGAGCGTGGCCAGGTCGCCGAATGCGGCCCCACCCTTGTAGTCGACCAGCAGGAACGAGACGACATCCGGAGGGTTGTGCACCGCCAGGCCGGCGAGGATGCTCTGCAACAGTTCGCTTTTGCCTGCCCCCGTCGTCCCGGCGATCAGCCCGTGCGGTCCGTCCCGGCGGAGGGCGAGAGTGACGACCTCGCCGGAGTCCGACACCCCGATGGGCACCTCCAGCGCCTCGGTGCTGCGGGGCCCGTACCAGAGGCGCTCGACGGCCAGCGACGCTGGCGCTCCGGCGCCCGCCAGATCCAGGAGACGGGCATGAGCGTCGCGGGTGCGGGTCGATCCCGCCTCGCGGAGCGGGGCCAGGCTCCGGGCGAGCATCTCGGCATCGTCCGGCGTCAGGGAGTCGGGGGTGAAGCAGACGGGGCCCTCCTCCGCCCCCGCGCCCGTGAGCCGGGACTCACCCTCCGCCACGACGATTGCCGCCGAGGCTCCGGAAGGAAGGTGACGGCGGTCCTCGGCGAGGACGACGGCGTGCACCCTGCTCCGGGTGCCCCACGGATGGCGGCGACGAGTGCAAGCGCCGAGGGTCGTTGGGCCACATCGGCGTCGATGACCACGAGAAGCCGCCTGCCATCGCTGCGATCCCGCACCCTGCGGGCGAGGGAACCGGCGAGCGTGTCGGCACCGCTCGCATCCCAGGCCACGAGTGCGCCGGGTCCCTCCAGGACATGGGGAAGCCACCGGGTCCATGCCCAGGATGGTGAGCCGGCTACGGCCGCGATGGCCAGATCGGCCGGGGCGTGCAGCGCGGCGGCCTGGAGGAGGAGGGACCTGACCAGACTCTGCCCGCGTCCGGCGACGCCGGTCACCGCCGAGTCCCCCGGGAGGGTGATCGGTGCCGCGTCAAGCCACGCGTGGCCGGCCAGGGTGGCTGCCAGGTCGGCGGCGCGTGGACCGCTCCGTGCCGGGGCGGCGGTGGAGTCGAGCATCGAGGGACGCCTCCCCGTCCCGAGGCGCAGGGCCAGGAAGTCGGCATCCCCGCGCCGGCGCTCCCAGAGCCGCTCCCCCCGCTCCTGAATCCAGGGACGGAGCGTCTCGACATCGGGATGGCACTCGTCCAGCGCGCGGGCCTGCGCTACCCGGACCGCAGCCAACTCTCGGTCGAGGTCGGCGAGCCTTTCCTGGAACCGGTGGTGCTGGAAGCGCTGGCGGGACCGATCCGCCATGACGGTGGCGAGGACCCCGAGGATGCTGGTCAGCGCACCCGCGATCGCCAGCCAGCGGAGTCCCGGCAGCGCCAGCCCGGTGACCACCGCGGTGGCGCCGAGGCCGAGACCGGCGACGATCTGCCAGTGGTGGCCGGACCCTCGCATCGTCGTCTCGTCGGGGACCTGCGGGAGATCGACGTGGTGGACCATGGGCCGGTGGTGGGTGCGGGGGCTGCGGCTGATCGCAACCACGCCCGGCGCCGCCTGGTGCGGGGGGCCAGCGGCGGGCGGCTCGGCGGAGCCGTCCGCGATCGTCCCGATGACCAGGTGGTCGCCGCGCTCGAGCCCCGCCCCGTCCCAGGGGAGTCCAGGGACGAGGTACCGCCCCTCCCGAGTCGGTAGCCGCACATGCGCCGCTCCGAGGAAAGGCCGAGGTACCGGGCGATCGCTGTGACGGCGTCACCACACGTGGTCCCGGCCAGTGCCGCGACCTCCACGGCCCAGGTGCGCTCGTCCGCCTCCACGGAAACCGTGAGGTGAAGGCGGCCCTCCGCCCCCTCGGGTGAGGCTGCCCGGACGGCTCCGCTGCAACACAGGAGGACGATCTCGGAGCCTCCCACGCTGAACGACCCTCCTGGCCGCACCGGCACGGAGGAGCCGTCCGGGCTTTGAACGACGGCTTCGCCGCCACCTTTTCCAGTCGTCGCCCACTCCTTCGGAGTGTTCGACGACCCCCGCATAGGAGCAGGGGGGATTCGCAGCCCGCCGGAGCCCAGCGGAGCCGGAGGAGCTGCTACTCCCCCCCTGGACCCCCCTGGTGCGCACGACGATGGCGCCCCTCGTCGGTGCCGACGGGTCGTCAAGGTCCAGGTCGACGGCCCCTCGGCCCACAACGCACTCGGCGTCGAGCACGACCTGGACGCCGGAGCGGGGGCCCCGCCGGACTCGCAGCAGCAACGGTTGACCTGCGGAGGGTGCGGCCCTGCGGGCCGGAGGACGGGGCAGCCGGCGATGGACATAGGGGTGGTCCTCGGGAGCTTCGACGTCGCCGGGCACCATGAGCTCGGCGAGACGCTCTTGCCCGGCCGCCGGCATGTGCAGTTCCACGTCGTCGCCGGCCCATGCTGCCCGGAGCACGCTGAGGCGGGCTTCGAGGCTCGTCGATCCCACGACGGGAACGGAGGCGACGAGATCGCAGGCTCCGGGCCACGTCCGGAGGCACCAGTCGACGGGGAACGGGCTCTCGCCGACCTGCAGCCAACCCGACTCGACGTGCTGCAGGAAGGGCTCCAGGTTCGAGGCCGCCAGGAACACCCGCCCCCGCCGCGCCAGCGATGGCGGGGCTGGCCCGAGCCGGGCCGCCGGAACGAGCCGCGAGGGTCGCCCCGCCGTGGCCACGCCGAAGGACCGGGCGACGGACGTCGCCCCAGTCCGGCGCCGGGCCGGGCTCCGAGCGGGTTCCACGTAGACGAGGAGCTGCCGCTCGAAGCCGGTGCCGGCCGCTCCCGGCGACCCTGGCGTGCAGGTTGCGACCGCCATACCAGGTCGGGGGAGAGCGAGGGCGGCGGCCATCGCCGCGGGCCAGGCGGCCGCTCCGCCCCCCACAGGATGGACCTCCCACGGCCCGCTCATGCGGCCGCCGCCACGCGGGTCCGGGCGACGGCGCGCTCCACCTGGGGGCCGAGCGTGTCCGTCGTGGCGAGCCTGCCCGGACGAGCGGCTGCACCGGGTGTCGAACGCATGGCGGGCCATCCGCTGCGCTGCCCTCCGGGCCGTGCGACATCCAGGCGCCGGCCGACTCCCGTCGCCGCCCTGCGGCCGGAGCGCGCGAGCCGGTGCCGGAGCACGATGCCGAGGATCGCCACCAGGTTGAGTACCGCCATCTGCACCAGCAGCGACTGGCCCTGGGTGCTTGCCAGGAGGGCGTCGCTCGCCAGCAGCAGGAACGTGAGAAACGCCGACATGACCACGATGGTCACGAGGGCACGGAGCAGGGCGGTGGCCCAGCGCCACATGGCCGCCCGGCCCGCCCCCGGCAATGCCGCCGCGAGCGCGGCGAACGGCATCAGGGCGATCAGTCCGACTGCCACCACCTGAGCCACGACAACGGAACCCGCGACCAGGGCCAGGGAGATCACGAGGATCCCAGCCGCCACCAGGACGAGCACGGCGACGCCGAGCCGCTCGGTGGAGGGGTCCCGGTTGAACCGGTAGAGGCTGGAGCATTCCGGCCGGTTCATCGTGGCGACGAGAAGGTTGCGGTCCCCGCCGGGACCCGCCGCGAGGACCGCGTCGCGGTAGGGCGCACACGTGGGCGGGACGATCGAGCCCCATTCGAGCAGCTCGTAGGGCTGCTGGATGAACGAATGCTGGATCTGGGCGGTGAGCGGCGCCACAGCGGCGTCGAGGCGGGGAACGGCAAAGCTGCCTTGGGGGACCGCGCACCCCGGGGGCGCGTCGCTCATCGCCACGGTGGAGACCGAACCGGCGAGCTGCCCGGTCGCCCGGAG
>DASPZW010000292.1:0-3889 GCA_035636055.1 Actinomycetota bacterium | reverse complement strand
GGCCCGCTCGGTCGCCTCCCGGTCCCCGGACTCCCATTCGTAGCAACGGTTGTCGGGTTTGTCGGCGCGCACGAGCGGGGCGTCGGGGCTGAGCGCCAGCTTCGGGTCAACCAGGGCGGGCAGGGGCTCGTAGTCCACCTCGATGAGTTGGAGGGCGTCGTGGGCGGTGTAGGGGTCCTCGGCGATGACGCAGGCCACCTCCTGGCCCTGGAAGCGGACCTCGTCCACGGCCAACACCGCCTGGACGTCGCCGGACATGGTCGGCATCCATGCAAGGTTGCGCCGGGCCAGCAGTTCGCCGGTGATGACGACGATGACCCCGGGCAGCGTGAACGCCCGGGCGGCGTTGATGGAGCGGATCCGTGCCCGGGCGAGCGGGCTCCGGAGCACGGCCATGTGGACCATGTGGGGGGCGGTGACATCCGCGACGAAGGTCCCCTGCCCGCGGATGAACCGGTCGTCCTCGCGGCGCTGGAGACTGTAGCCGATGCCGGGTTTCCTGGCGGACTCAGCCGCCATCGCGCGCCCCGTGGGAGGCCGGCTGGGCGACGGGCTGGGACGACGGCTGGGCGGCGTAGCCGGCGAGGATGGCGCCCATGCCCGACGGAGCCAACGGTGCGGCGTTCATCTTCTCGGCCGCCCACTGGACCGCCTTGACGATGTTCGTGTACCCGGTGCAGCGGCAGATGTTGCCCGAGAGTGCCCACCGGATCTCGTCCTCCGAGGGGTCTGGGTTGGCCGCCAGCAGGGCGATGGAGGCGAGCACCATCCCCGGCGTGCAGAACCCGCACTGCACGGCGTGGCACTCCTTGAACCCCTCCTGCACCGGATTCAGGTGCCCGTGGGGGGCCAGGCCCTCGACGGTGGTGATCTCACGGCCCTCGGCCTGGACGGTGAACAGGCCGCAGGACTTAACGGCCATCCCGTCGAGCAGGATCGTGCACGCCCCGCACGTCGTCGTGTCGCAGCCGATCTGGGTGCCGGTGAGGCCCAGGACGTCGCGCAGGTAGTGGACGAGGAGCAAGCGTGGCTCGACGTCCGACTCGACCGGTTGGCCGTTGACCCCCAGCGAGATGTGCATTGGTCCGGACTCCCCCCCGCAGCTCCTCAGAATACGCCCACGCAGGAGCCTGGGCAGGTCGGAGGCCCGCGGCGAACCCCGGGGGCACTGTGCGATTTGTCCCCTGCTGGACCGTCGTGAGTGGACGCCGTATCATTTGGCTCCAGCCTTATAGGAAAAATCGGCCATGCAGGAACTCTTTGTCGGGGTTGCCGAGGTAGCGGAACGCCTCGGGGTCAGCTCCGACACGGTCACCCGATGGTGCCGTCAGGGTCGGATCCCCGGCATCAAACCGGGCCGCGACTGGAGGGTCCCCGCCTCGGTCGCCGAGGACCTCCTCGCCGGGCGGCCCGCCCGCTTCTGGACCGCCGACCTCGAACCCCAACTCGCCAGGCTGCGCGCCTCGGACCACGTCCTCGTGCTCGTCCCGGGCGGCGTGAAGGAGGCCCGCGCCTTCCGCAGCGTGCTGCTGGAGATGGGTCACGCTGCGGCGACCCCGGAGCCGCCCCCGCCACCCGTGGGCCGGCTCTTCGCCCAGGCCATGCTCCGGGCCGGCGCCCGTGCCCTCGCCTCCCGGGAGGTTGCGATCGCCCATGCCCCGCCGGCGTCGCCGTCCGAGTGGCTGATCCGCTGGGTGGGACGCCTCGGCGGCGAGACGCTGGCGACGGAGACCAGCGTGTCCCGGGCCGCCGAGAAGGCCGGCCGGGTGATCTTCTGCCTCCTGCCGCTGACCGGCGACCCCGACCTCGTCGAGCACGATCCCAACCTCGCAGGCCTCGTCGAAGCCCACACCCACATCCTCGTCGGCCAGGCCCACGGGCGGTCCTGGCTAGGGAGTGCCCGCGCCAGCGCCCGGCTGGCGGGAGTATCGTAGACTCGTGTATCCCGGCCGCTTTGCCTACTACGTGCCGGACACGCTGCCCGAGGCGGTTCGCCAGATGGAGCGTGGCGGCGGGGACGCCCGGGCGCTCGCCGGCGGGCAGAGCCTCGTGCGCCTGATGCGCTTCCGCTTCGAGTCCCCGAGCCACCTCGTCGACCTGCGCAATCTCGGGCTCTCCGGCATCGACGAGCTCGGAGGCCGCCTGCGCATCGGGGCGACCACCACCGACGCCGCACTTGAGGCCTCACCCACCATCCAGCAGCACTACCCCCTGATCGCGGACGTCGTCCGGGTCATCGCCGATCCTCTGGTCCGCAACCTCGGGACCATCGGCGGCTCCGCCGCCTACGCCCATCCCTCCGGGGACTGGGGCCCGGCGCTGATCGCCGCCCGGGCCACCTTCGTCTCGTTCGGACCGGGCGGCCAGCGGTCCATCCCCGCGGACCAGTTCTTCGTCGGGAGCTACTGCACGGCGCTCGGCCCTGCCGAGATCCTGACCGGCATCGAACTCACGGGCCTCCGCGACGGCGGTGGCGCCTACATGAAGCTGCACCGAAAGATCGGCGACTTCGCCACGATCGGCGTCGGTGTGCAGCTCACCGTCGATGCCGACGGCAAGGTGAGCAACTGTGGCATCGGGCTCTCGGGCGTCGGCCTGTCGTACGTCCGGGCAACAAAGGCGGAGGAGTACCTCCTCGGCCGGGCCCTCGACCGGGACACGCTCCGGCGGGGATCCGGGATCGCCTCCGAGGAGACGCACCCGGTTGCCGACACCCGCGGCTCGTCGATCTACAAGCGGGAGATGGTCAAGGTCCTGTGCCGCCAGGCCCTCGAGACGTCCGCCCGCCGTGCGGGCGTCCAGATCGAGGCCCGAGGCTGACCCGGCCGCGAACCGGGTGTCGGGCGCTACGGCGTCAGCTTGAACGTCGCGAGGAGCCGGTCGTAGGCGACGTGCGGCGAATCCAGCTTGGCGGCCCCGCCGGACAGGACGAAGTACTGCTCCACGTCCCTGGCCGGGACGAAGAACGCCCGCATGCGGGTGGCCTGGCCGTTGGGGCCCTTGATCACCCCGTCCTCGGCCGGGTGGCCCACGAAGGTCAGGTTCGTCCGGGAGACCACCGTGCCCGTCACCGCGGTGGCCGACCCGTCGATCTGCTCGTCGAGCAGCTTCTGGGGATCCCCGCTGAGGGGGCCGGGGGTGGCCAGGTACTGCACGATGACGTCCTCGGCGGCGTTGGCGCTGAGCGCCTCGTAGGTGACGCCCGTGGTGAGGTCCTGGGTCTTCACCCGGCGCTCGGGCTTGCTGGGGAACTCGGCGGTGAACCCGGCATCGGTGGCCTTGAGGACGGTGGGCTTGTCGGCGCTGGGCGTGGCGGCACCGCCGCATGCCATACACAGGCCCACGACGAACACGAGCAGGAGGCATGCCGCCAGGCGGGTCCGTCTCACGTGCCCACCTGGACGGGCCGGCGCTCCTGGTCGGCGAGCATCACCCGGTCCCGGTCCGCCGGATCCAGGTACTTCACCGCCTCGCACACTGCTCCTCGAGCCTACAGACCGCCCCGCTACTCGTCATCCTTCCGTTCGGCCGAGAGCGAGCGGATCGTCGTCACCACGTCGGCATTCGCCAGCGTCGTCACGTCGCCGAGGTCCCGGCCGTGGGCGACGTCGCGCAGCAGCCGCCGCATGATCTTGCCCGACCGGGTCTTCGGAAGGTCGTCGGTCAGCACGATCGAATGCGGACGGGCGATCTTGCCGATCTTCGTCGCCACGTGCTCCCGGAGCTCCATGATCAGCACCTCGTCGCCGTGGACCTCCGCCTTCAGCGTGACGAAGGCCACGATGGCCTCGCCGACAATGGGGTCCGGCCGGGACACGACGGCGGACTCGGCCACCGCCGGGTGGTCGACGAGGGCCGACTCGATCTCGTACGTCGACAGCCGGTGGCC
>DASPZW010000291.1:0-2224 GCA_035636055.1 Actinomycetota bacterium | reverse complement strand
TGGTAGTCCGCGAAGAACTCGCGCCATGCCTCCCCCACCGAGTCCGGGTTGTCGACGTAGGCGCGGTGCATCTCGTCGATGAGCCAGGTGTTGGGGCCGAACTCCGCCCGATCGAGCTTCTGTGCCATCCCTACCGCCCTTGCGCCAACTCCCACTGGAACATCTCCGCAATGACATCGTACGCATCCGGGCGCCGGCCGTCGTCCAGCGGGATGAGCGTGAGGTCCCTGCCGCGGGCGCGGGCGACGGCGAGGGCCGTGTCGTTCGTGTCCATGACCGCGATGGCCGGGATGCCTCGGGCGACCGCAGCCCCCGCGAACCCGTGGTCGGCGAAGACCAGGTCCGGCACCTCCCCGGCCTCGAGGATCCGCTCCATCGGGACGGGGGAATGCGTGTGGAGGCCCCGGACACCGTCGGTGACGGCCCCGACGCCCTGCAGGTACCGGTAGATGCGGGGTGCGCCGAACAATGTCACGGTGGTCTCGTCGAGGGGCCGGACCACCTTGCCCCCCGCCGCCGTGATCGCCTCGACCAGGCGGGCGTGGTGGCTGTGGAGGGGCCCGGGGTGGCCGCTGGCGACGATGATCGAGGCACCCTCGCGGCAGGCCTCCCGCAGCCGGGCAGCGGCCGCCCGCACCCCGGCGATCGTCGTCGCCGGGTCGATGTAGGCCTCACCGGGCTCCCGAGCGCCCGTGACCGCAGCGACGGCGCCGAGGCCCTCCTCCGTGGTGGCGCTGGCCACATCGGGCATCCCGAACGTGGCGTCCGGATCGCCGCCGGCGAGCTGGCTGGCCTTGAGGACGTTGTCATCCTTGGGGTGGGAGCGGTGCGGGCCGGCCACACCGCCTTCGAGCAACCGGGCTGCGATTGCCTGGTCGGTGTCGCTCACACTTCCAACTTCACCGGAATGACGGACACGGTCTGCATCTGGCCGTTGCGGTAGATCTTGACGGCGACACTCCGGCCGATGATGTCGCCGACCATGACCCGCTGCAGGTCGCCGGCCGTCCGGATCGGCGAGCCGTCGATGTCGAGGATCAGGTCCTCGGGCCGGATGCCCGCCTTGGCCGCCGGCGCACCATCGAAGACCTCGACGACCTCCACCCCCGAGCGGCGGCCGATCTCGGCAGCGAGCCGCGGCGGCAGCGGGCGGGGGCCGACGGCGACGCCGAGGTAGGCCCGGTGGAAGCGGCCCTCGCTCATGAGCGCCACGATGATGCGGCGGGTGGTGGCGTTGATCGGCACGGCGAGCCCCAGGCCCACGCCGGCGACCGCCGTGTTGATCCCGACGACCCTGCCCCGACCGTCGGAGAGGGCCCCGCCGGAGTTGCCGGGGTTGAGGGCGGCATCGGTCTGGATCACGTTCTCGACGAGGCGCGTCGCCGCGCCCTCCCTGGTCGGGAAGGACCGTCCGAGGGCGCTGACGACCCCCGCCGTCACCGAGCCGGAGAACCCGAGCGGGTTGCCGATGGCGACGACCAACTGGCCGACGCGCAGGCCGTCGGCGTCGCCGAGAGTGGCCGCCGGCAGGTCGGAAGCCCCCACACGCACGACGGCGAGGTCCGACAGCGGGTCGGCCCCGATGATATCGAAATCGATCTCCCGGCCGTCGGTGAACGAGGCGCTCCCCTTCCCCGCCCCGGCGATCACGTGGGCCGAGGTGATGAGGAACCCGTCCGGCGTGATGACGACGCCCGAGCCCGCCCCCTCCGCCTCGCGCCCGCTGCGGGTGCGCCGGCTGACCTTGAGGCTCGCCACGGAGGGAATGAGCAGTTCGGCGACGGAGATGACGGCGACCGAGTAGGCGTCGAGGGCCTCGGCGTCGACGGGCAGGCCCGCCGACTCGGGCGAGGACCGCTCGCCGCCGAGCAGGGCATCGATGAAGCGGATTGAACTCATGTGCCAGGCTACCACCAGAGGATTTCGAGCGTTTTGTCGCCGGGCGGCCGCCCGGGCCGAGCTCCGGTGGAGAGGACTTCGAAGTGTGATGGGCCGGAACCCGCGCGCCAGCTACGGGGGACTACAGAACGTGGTGACGCTCGAGCGACGGCTCGCCAGGCTCGCCGGGTGGTGCCCGGACTAGCCCCAATACTGTTAACTTAAGACTACATCAGTGTTATTCTCACCCCATGCCGAGAGCGGGGTGGGTCAAGCCGGAGACGGATCAGCGGTTGTCGGATCACATCTCCCTGGGGGTACTTACACGGGTGTTCCCGCCCGACCT
>DASPZW010000290.1:0-9526 GCA_035636055.1 Actinomycetota bacterium | reverse complement strand
ATCCGGGCGATGCTCGATCAGGTCTCCCCGGCCCGGAGCATCAAGGCCATCCGGGTACCGGTGCTGGCGCTCCACAGCCGCGTCGACCCTGCGGCCCCCGCCGTCGAATCGCAGCAGCTGGTCGCAGCCGTCCGCCCGCGCGCCCGGGCGCGGCTGACGCTGGTGGGCTCGCTCCGCCATGTGACGCCCGTGGGGACCGCCCTGGGCTGGCTGCGGGATGCGCCGGGCCTCCTGGGCTTCGCAACGTCGATCCTGCGGGCGCAAGAGCGGTGGTTCTAACTCCCGAGAAGGGTTGCCACTTCAATGATGAGGTCGGGAAAGGCCTGAGGAGCTACCTGCTCGCCCGGAACATACCGGCGGAACTCCTGATACCCGCTCCCGTCGGGGGTTCGGTAGACCTCGAAGCAGCCCTCGGGGATGTTGATGATCCAGTACTCGGCGATGCCGAAGCGGGCGTAGAGGCGAAGCTTCACCATTCGGTCGGACCGAAGGGAGGTGTCGGCTACCTCGACCACCAACAGAACATCACCCTCGCGGGGGTAAGCGTCCTTGTAGAAGTTGGAGCGGACCTTGAGGAGTGCGAGATCAGGCTCGGGCAACGATCGGTCGCCCAACCGCACCGGGAGCTGCGGGTAGACGTTGGCCCGATCGCCGATGCCGCGGAAAAAGAGCGCCATGAGGTGGGCGACGGTTCCGAGGTGCGGGGGTCCCTGCGGCGTCACCTGGATGATCTCGCCATCGATGAGCTCCACCTGCTCGCCGGGAAGCAGGATGCCCGACTCGCCCATGCGCAGGTATTCCTCGACCGTGAAGCGGCGAGGCTGGGGTCCCGGGGCCGTTGCCATGCTTGAATCGTACCCTCAAATCGCGCCGGGTTGGTAAGCGAGCGGTCCCTCCGTCTGGAGCACGACGGTCGAGCCGTCCCTTGCCTTCTCCAGCACGATCAGGTCGTCGAGCCGGGCCTGGACCCCCCCGACGTGGGAGATGACGCCGATCAGCCGGCCGGGCAGTGCCAGGCTCTCGACGCCGTCGAGCGCCAGGTCGAGGCTCGCCGCGTCCAGGGAGCCGAACCCCTCGTCGAGGAAGAAGCAATCGAGGCGGCTGCCGCCCTCGGAGACCGCCTCGGCGAGGGCCAGTGCGAGGGCAAGGGATGCGAGGAAGGTCTCGCCCCCGGACAGCGTGTCGGGCGAGCGCACGACGTCGTTGGCGAGGTCGAGGAGGTGGAACTGCCCTTCGTCGTCGAAGCGGTACCTGCCGGTGAGCTGGAACAGCTTCTCGGACCCCACGCGCGCCAGGCGCTGGCGGTCGGCGTCGAGCAGGTAGGCGATGAACTTGGCGTCGGTGAAGTCCGTGGCCAACCGCTGGTAGAGACTGCGGCGGGCCTGGATCTCGACGGTGCGGGCATCGAGCAGGCTGCGCTGTTCGATGGCCTGGCGGGCCTGCTCGATCCGCTGACCGAGGGCTCCGACCTGCTCCGATGCCGCTTGGAGCGCGTCGTCGATCCGCTCGGTCGGACCGAGGCCCAACCGCTCCGCCAGGCCTGCGACGACCGCCCGGCTCTCCGCCTGTTGCGCCAGGACCTCCTCCCTGAGGCGGGCCTGCTCGGCGAGCGTGGCGGCACCGGCGTCCCTCGCCAGCTTGGCCGCACCGGCGAGGCTGGCGGCGTCGTCCTCGGTGTCCGGCGGCTCGAGGCCGAGGATGGTTGCGATGCGGATGAGCTCCCCGAGGATGTGGCGCCGTTTCTTCGCGGAGGCCTCGAGCCCTGCCCGGGCGACCGTCACCGCCTGCAACGACGCCTCCGCCCGCTTGCGGCACAGCTCCGCATGCCTGGTCGCCGCGGCAACGACCGCCTCCCTGCGGTGCACCTCGGCGGCTGCGCCGGCGCCGGGACCCAGGGGCCCGAGGAGCGCGGCCAGTTCCTCGTCGATCTCGGCCAGCTCGCGGGTGGCCGACGCCATCTCCTCTTCCGCTGCCTGCAGCTTGGCGCCCGCCGACGACGTGGCGCCGTGCAGCTCCGTCAGCCGCTTCTGCACCGCCTTCAGGTGACGAGCCGCCGCGTCGGCCGCCTGTTGCGCCGCACCGAGCGCCACCGGGACGGCACCGAGCGGCGGCACCTCCGCAACGTCCTGGGCGCACACGGGGCACGGCTCTCCCGGCTTGAGGTCCGCCCGCAGGAGGTGGGCGGCGTGGGCCTGCCGCGTCCGGCGCAGCTCGTCCTCCGCTGCGTGGGCGGCCGTCTCGGCGGCGCCGGTCGTCGCCGTCTGGGCCTCGAGGGCGGCACGGGACTCCTCGGCGGCTTTCCGCATCGTTGCCAGCGACGCAGCGCGCGACGACGCCTGGTCCGAGACCCGTCGCCGCTGCACCACCAAGGTCTTGGCGAGGGCCAGCCGCTCGCCACCGAACGCCGCCTCGGCCTGCGCTGCCCCGGCCGCCGCGTCGCCGGCGGCCTGCTGGGCCGCCTCGAGTGCCGCCTCTGCCTGAGCGACGCTTCCCAGCCCGGCATCCTCCTCGGCCGCGAGGGCTTCGAGCCCGTCGGCCGGGGGGATCTTGGCGAGGGTCCTCGCCGTCAGCTCGGCCCTCGACCGGATCTCGTCCAGCCGTTCCTCGGCAAGGGCCACGACGCTCTGGGCAGCGGCAAACCCGGCAGCAGCGTCCTTGAGTGCGGTGACCCGCTCCTCCCGTTCCTCGAGCTGTTCCTGAAGGCTGGCGAGGAGCGCTTCGGGCTCCGGGGGCAGGGCAGACAGCTCGCCCTGGACGGCCTTCAGCTCGATGTCGGCGTCGTTGACCCGGCGCTTGGCCGCCTCCTTCATCGAGTCCACGCGCTCGTAGCGGAAGATGCGCTTCAGGATCTTGGAGCGGTCCGACGGCGTCGCTTTCAGGAAGCGGTCGAACTCGCCCTGGGGAAGCGTCACCGACGAGCAGAAAGCGTCGAAGTCCAGGCCGACGATGTCGACGATGCGCTGGTTGACGGCCCGCTCGCCGGACGCCTCGAACGCGACCTCACCCTGGCGGTGGAGCACGTTCTGGGAGGCGCCGGCGTTGCGCAGCACCCGGGTCACCTCCCAGGTGCTCCCGTCGACCTCGAACACCAGGCGGACCCGGGCGATGCCGGCCCCGGAGGTGATCAGCTTCTTGGTGTCATTGCCGATCTGCGGCGTCCTGCCGTAGAGGCCGTAGATGATCGCGTCCAGGATCGAGGACTTCCCCGCTCCCGTGGGGCCGACGATGGCGAAGAGGCCCCGGTCCTGGAAGTCGAACGTGGTGGGCGACCGGTAGGAGCGGAAGCCCTCGAGCGAGAGCTCAAGGGGTCGCACGCAGTACCTCCTCCTCCAGTTCGCGCACCGCGGCGATCAGGTCCTCGGGGGCCGGCACGTCGTAGCCGCCGCGGGCCTTGGGCAGGGCGTGGAATTCGGCGTAGGCCGACGCCAGCGAGCGCTCCGGTCCCCCGGCGCCCGGCGTCGTGCCGGCGAGGTGCGGCTCCCACGTGGCCTGGGCCAGCACGGCATCGGGCAGGAAGCTGCGGACCTCGTCGGCGATCCCGAAGACCGGCCCCGCTGTGGTGACCCGGACGTCGAGGTACGCATCCTCGAACTCCCCCGCCGCTGCCCGGGACCGCAGCTGCTCCATGGTGTCCTCCACCCGGAGCAGCCGCCTCCCGGCGGCAAGCTGCTGCGACCACACCTTGGGAGGCGTGTGGGCCGACGCCTCGACGAGCACGACCTCCTTGCGGTGGGTGCGCTCGGAGAAGTCGAGCTGCAGGAGGCTGCCCGCATAGCGGGCCCGGACCGCGGCGCCCGCGATCTCCTGGGGGCGGTGGACGTGCCCGAGGGCCGCGTAGTGGATGCTCGGAGGGATGGCCTGCACCGTGGCCGCGTACTGCGGCCCCACCTGGATCCTGCGTTCCCCCCCGCCGAGCTCGGCCCCCGCCACGAAGAAGTGCCCGGTCAGGATCCGCACCGCCTCAGGGTCGAGCGCATCGCACAGGGCCCGGCAGATGCCCTGCACCCTGGCGTCGTAGCCCTTGAACCACTCCTCGGAGTCGGCCATGAAGTCGACCACCTGCGCCTCGTGCAGGAAGGGGAAGGCGGCGATGGCGGCCGTCTCGGCCCCGTTGCGGGAAGGGACCCGGAGCACACCGCCCTCGGCCGGACGGCGGATGTGGGGCACGAGCAGGATGCCGAGGTCGCGGAGCCAGGGCGCCAGGAGGTCGAGCAGGGCGACGGAGTCGTGGTTGCCAGCGATGACCACGACGTGGCCGGCCACGTCGGCAAGCCGCCGCAGGACGTCGAGCACGAGGGAAATGGCCTCGTAAGGGGCGATGGCCCGGTCGAGCAGGTCGCCGGCGACGATGACGAGGTCGACCTTCTGGTCGCGGGCGATGGCCACGATCTCGTCGAAGACCTGCTCGAACTCGCAGCTGCGGTCGATGCGGCCCATCTTCTTGCCGACGTGCCAGTCGGCGGTGTGCATGATCCTCACCGCGGCGCCCCGGAGGAGGCCAGGCCCCGGGCCGACTGCCGCCGATTCGTAGTTTCCGTCAAAAAGGCTGGTGGGCGGTCTTTTTGACGGAAACTGCCCCCTCTCACCCCCGGGGAACTCCTCACGAGAGGCCCTCGAAGGGGTCGTCGTCCACGACGGCCTCCTCCTTGCGCGTAGCCCACGGCGGGAAGGGGAACGTGAACACCAAGGGGGCCGGAATGCCCGGCTGGAACAGCACCATGGTCCCCGGCTTGAACAACCGCGCCCTCGCTCGCGTGGAGGGCAGCATCCACCCGTACTCGCTGCGCTCCGCCTCGGCGGCGTCGAGGCGGCCGGTCACCCGGATGGAGGCGTTCTCGACGACCTCCTGCGCGACCCGGGACGCGGTCTGCTGCGCCCCGATCAGGAGGATGCCGAGCGACCGTCCCCGCTGGGCGATGTCGACCAGGGTGTCCTTGATGGGGGACTGCCCCTCCCGGGGGGCGTACTTGTTGAGCTCGTCGAGCAGGATGACCTGCAACGGCTGGCGTTGGCCGGTGGCTTCCTTGTCGGCGAAGACCTCGTCGAGGATGGCGCCCACGACGAAGCGCTGGGCGAAGTCCTGGAGCTTGTGGATGTCGACCACGCAGATCGTCTCGGCCAGGCGGTCCACCCGACGACCGCCGGGGCGGATGAGGCGCCCGATCCGGGCCTCCGCTGCCCGCAGCCGCCGCATGAAGGCCAGGGCCGTGCCCGCCGCCACCCGGCCGGTCCAGGCGAACTCGGGCTCGCCGTCGACGGGGTCGAGATGCTGTTCGATGACCTCGACAAGGTCGCCCAGGGACGCCACCGGCATCCCCTCGACCACGGCGACCCCGGGCCGCCGCGGATCGGCAACGGTGTGGCGCTCCAGCTGAGCCCGGACCCGCTCCTCCACGAACGTGAGCTGCTGGCGGTAGTCCCCGGTCTCGGTGAACAGGAACCGCAGCAGGCCGCGCTCAATGAACTCGAGCGGCGTCCAGGAGAAGGCGGTCACCCCCTCGATGCGGGACTCGGTGTCCGGGATCAGCTCCGGTCCCGCCCGGACGGGGGCCCACAGCGAGACCGAGGGGAACGGCTCCGCGGGCACGCCGCGGGTCGTCCACTGCTCCCGGGCCTCCTCGGTGAGGCGGGCGTTGGCCTTGTCGAGCCACAGCAGGTCCTCGCCCTTCACGTTGAACACGAGCGCCCGGAGGTTGGCGGCAGCCGGCCCGACGATGCGGTGGTGCGCCGTCAGGAGCCGCAGGAAGGCCAGGGCGAACGAGGTCTTGGTTGCCACGCCCGACACGCCCGAGATGGAGACGTGGGCGCCCTTCGTCCCGTCGAAGAAGTCGAGGTCGACCCAGAGTGGGGCACCATCCTTGGCGAAACCGACCGGCAGGCGCCGCCCCATCTCGTCCGCATACAGGGCCTCGTCGCGGGCCTCGCCCGACACCCGCCACGCCGGCTGCCCGGGGTCGGGCGCCACCCAGATCTCGGGGACCACCCGCATCGTCTGGACAGTGGCCGACCGGGACGTGTCGGCGTCCATGGTGAACTCCTCGGCGATACGGAGGGTGTCCGACTCGAAGCGGCTCCCTTCGTAGCAGGATGCGACCTCAGTCACGACGCCGTAGGTCCTGACGTCGCCAATTTTGGGCACCGTGGTCTGCACGACCACGAGGTCGTCGAGCTGCAGGTAGTTGTGCTCGTCGATCAGCACCCGGAACTCGGTGGTGGTGGCCGGCTCCAGGCCGAGCACCCAGCCGACCTGCTCCAGCTCGTCCTCAAACATCGGCATCCACCGCGGCACCGGTCATGGCGGAGCGGATCCGGCGCAGCACGAGCTCACGGTCGCCCTGGAGATGCCACAAGCGCCGCTCCAGGGTCGCGATCGGGACCAGGTTCTGTGGGGAGCGGGTGTCCCAGAAGGGCTTCGAGGCGAAGCGCGGCAGGTGCGCGGCGGTGAGGTCGGCAAGCTCGAGCGCATGCGGTAACGGCAGGGAGGCGCTCACCTCGCACCGGGCGAGCCCTGCCCACGGGTGGCCCCAATGGGATGTGGCGAGGCGCAGGTACCAGGAGTAGTGGTGGTGCCCCTTTTCCATGAGGGCGAAGACCGGCGTCCGCTGCCCCGGGCCGAGGGCCGGGACGATGGGCTTCAGGTCGCGGTCGAGGTACGCCCCCTGCTGGCTCTTCACGTAGCCGATCACCTTGAGCGGCAGCTCATGGCGGAGCCGGCCGTCGGCGATGACGACGAAGCCCTCATCGGCGAGCTCGGCGGCCAGCAGCCCCTCACGCTCCTCCCGCAGGCGCTCGAGCGCGAATCGCACATCCTCGGGCCGCGGACCCAACGCCTGCCGGGACTCGTACCTGAGCACGTCGGAGACGAAGGGCATCTCGGCGTGAGCGCCGGCCGGGAAGACCAAGGCTCGGTGGACGCTGGTGGCACCGAAGCGCGTCGTCCCGTTCGCCTTCATGGCGCCCACCCCCACCGAGCCGCAGAGCCCGGCCACGAGCTCGCCGTGGCTCTCGAAGAACACCCTGGCCTCGATCCGGCTCACGCCGTCGAGGAACGCGACCGGGGGAAGGACCCCCGGCGTAGGCGTGACCGGCGCCCACGGCACCCCCTCGACCGGCTCCGCCTGCGCCTCCGACCCGGCGGGCGCCTCGGGGTCGGGGGCGTCGATGCCGTAGGAGGTCCCGTACTCGGGAGCCCATGCCTCGACCCACATCCGACCAGCCATGAGTGGGATCGTACTGACCGGTACCGACATCCAGATGGCTATTCCTGCGTTTGCCCCAGATTTCTTCGCGCCCGGCCTCGGAACCGGGGAAAAGCCTCCGGCGTATCATGGAGCCATGCCGGCCATGCGATCGATCTGGAACGGGGCCATCACCTTCGGCCTCATCAGCATCCCAGTACGGCTGTTCACCGCCGTCGAGGAGAAGAGCCTCAAGTTCCACCAGCTTCATGCCGGCGACAACGGCAGGATCCGCTACAAGCGGGTCTGCTCGATCGACGAGCAAGAAGTCCCATACGACGAGATCGTGAAGGGCTACGAGTACGAGAAAGACCGCTACGTCGTCTTCACCGACGAGGAGTTGGAGCGGCTCCCATCGGACAACGTCCGGGCCGTGGACGTCGTCTCCTTCGTGCCGCTGGACGAGATCGATCCCATGTATTTCCAGAAGTCCTACTACCTCGCGCCCGAGCCGACCGGCCTCAAGGCCTACCGGCTGCTGGCCCAGGCCCTCGAGGAGTCCGGACGCGTGGCGATTGCGAAGTTCACGCTCCGGGAAAAGGAGCGCCTGGCCACGCTGCGGCTGCGGGACGGGGTGTTCATCCTGGAGACGATGTACTGGCCCGACGAGATCCGCGCGGCGAACTTCGAAGAGCTGACGAAGAACGTGGAGATCCGGCCGCAGGAACTCGCGATGGCGAAGACCCTGATCGACAACCTGACCGACCACTTCGAACCCGACCAGTTCACGGATTCGTACCGCGAGCGCCTCGAGGCTGCCGCCGAGGCTAAGATCGCCGGGCAGGAGGTAGCGGTGGCCCCCACCGCCGAGCCGACCCAGATCCTCGACCTGATGGAGGCCCTGAAGGCCAGCGTCGAGGCCACCAAGGCAAAGCGCGATGCCGCGCTCGCCGATCAGGAACCGGCACGAGCATCCGGCTAACTCCGTCGACCCGATCCTTTTTCTCGACTTCTTCAATCTAGTTTGCCCGATACTCCGCCCAGGTACATACTGGGGGAGGCACGTTCTCACCCCAGGGGGTGAGAACGTCTCCCCCGACCGGGTTTGTTCGGACCAGATGCGAAGTTAGCGCAAAAAAATGCTGTCAAAAAAACTTTAAAACCCTTGTCGGACGCGCTTTACCTCGCTATCCTGCCGCTCTCGCTTGGGCAAAACACGGGCAAAACACGGGTCAGGATTGACGCTTGAAAGAAGTCACGTTTTACCTCGATCCCGCCTCATCTGCCGCTTGCGACTGGCGCCATAAGGCCGCTTGTCGCGAAATTGACGACCCGGATGTCTTCTTCCCAATCGGGACCACAGGCCCCGCCCTTGAGCAGATCGAAGCGGCCAAAAAGATCTGCCAAGCGTGTTGTGTGCGCCCCCAGTGTCTGGATTGGGCACTAGCCACCGGGCAGGACATCGGGGTGTGGGGCGGACTCTCCGAGGAGGAACGCAAAGCGGTCCAGATCTCCCGGCGGCACCCTTCTTTCGCCTGAACCAACCGCCAAAGTTACGTCGGCGTAATTCGCTAGAAATTCAGCCCTCCCGCTGCCGCTCCCCTGTCCGCACGGGGATGTCCACGACCGCGTTGACTCCCTGGTTGCCCGGCCCCGACGAGATGGTGATCGTCCCGTGCAGCTCGCTGCCCACCAGGGCACGGACGATCTGCAGCCCAAGCCCCGACTCGGCCAGGTTGAAGCCCTCCGGCAGTCCCTGACCGTCGTCCTCCACCACGAGGCGCACGAAGCCCGGCTCCCGGCTCATCCGGGCGACGACCGTGCCGCCTGAGGGGCCTTCGAAGGCGTGCTCCACGGCGTTCTGCAGAAGCTCCACCAGGACGACGGCGAGCGGTGTCGCCACCTCGGCGGGGAGCTCGCCCGGATCCCCCTCGAAGCGCAGGTCGACCCGGCGGTCAGGAAGGGTGAGGCCGTCGGCGACCATCCGGATGATGGCCCGGCCCACCTCGCCGAACTCCACGGCCTCCCGAGGGTCGCGCGACAGGGTCTCGTGTACGAGGGCGATGGAGGCGATGCGTCGTTGGGCCTCTTCCAGCGCCCCCCTCGCCTCGGAGCTGCCAAGCCGGCGGGCCTGAAGGCGGAGCAGGCTGGCGATGGTCTGAAGGTTGTTCTTGACCCGGTGGTGGATCTCCTGGATGACTGCCTCCTGGCGGGCGAGCATGCGCTCCCGGTGGCGGAGCTCGGTGACGTCGCGCACCAGCAGCATGCCGCCGACGACGTCGCGCTGGCGGCCCCGCAGGAACGGCACGGCTCGCTGCAGCACAACGGTGCTGCCCACCTCGACCTCC
>DASPZW010000289.1:0-2942 GCA_035636055.1 Actinomycetota bacterium | reverse complement strand
GGCGGCGACGCGTCGCCGCGTGAGCGATTGGTCGACGCGGAGCTTGGGGCGGCCGGCATCCTCCCCGGGGATCCCTGGCTCTACCACCCGCCGCTTTGATCGCCTGGATGGCCCTGGTCGTGGGGGTGCTCGCCGGCGTGCGCTCCGCCTGGTCCCGTGAGGAGAGTCGATCCTGGCGAGCATCCACCCGCTCGGGGAGCGGGTCCGGCAGAACCGGTGGTGACTCACGGCGACCGCCCACGTGGTGGGATCGGCCGCTGCGGGAGCCCTGGCGGGAGGCCGCCCTCGGCGGCGCCGGCCGCCTGAGCTTCGGGCGCCTCATGCCCTCGACACCGGCACGTGTGGCTCTCGTGGTAGGGGTCTGCGCGGTGCGGCGCTTGTGGACCTGATCGCCGAGCACCCCGGGTGGCCGGTGCACCGCCAGGTGGACGACGGCTGGCTTCCCCGCTACCGCGGCTGGGTGTACGGGGCCGGGTTCGGCCTCCAGCTCGGGCTCGGCGTCGTGACGATCGTGACGACGGCCGCCGTCCCAGCGGTGTGGCTGCTCGCTCTCCTGACGGCCTCCCCGTCCCACGGCGCCGCCGTGGGCCTGGCGTTCGGACTCAGCCGCGGCCTGCCCGTGCTGGCGACCGCCGGGATCGACTCGCCGGGGCGCCTGTGGAGCTTCCAGCGCCGGTTCCAGTCCGGGGCGGCCGCCGCCCGGTGGGCCACGGTGGCATCGCTCGGCGCCGTGCCCGCCGCCGGAGCCTTGGTCCTCGCCGTGCAGCTGTGACGCTGCTCTCCAGGTTCGGGCTGGCCGAGGGGGTGGGAGGGCGCCGTGTTCTGCAGGTCCCCGGGCCCGGGGGAGGAGACGCATCCCGTGCTGCACGCGGGGAGCTTCCCCCTGCCACCGGACCGGGGGGACTACGGCAACGGGGCGGTCGAGGTCATGTTGGCCCGCGACGTGTTCATCGCCCTCCTCCAGGACCACCCCGCAGCCCCCAGATGGTCCTCTACGCCCGCCGCCCACTGCCGCGTTCGCTCGACGCCGCCAGCTTCAACCCTTCTACCCTTCAGCGGGCGATCCCCGGCGATGCGAGGACGCAGGTCTTCTGCACGGAGTCCGGCCGGCCCTTCTGCCTCTACGTCGTCCTGGGCTCGTGGGCGCTTGCTCGCCTGCTCGTCCCCAGAGTCAAGGCGGTCCTCGCCACGCTGCGGGTCGAGGGGCCGTGAGCGCTGCGGCGGGAGCGCTGTGGGCGGGACCCTACCTGGCAGGCGTTGCGGCGCGGCTCGCCCGTCAGCTCCTGCGGGTGTTTCGGCAAGGCCGACTCCCCGCCCACGGTCTCCCATGTGGTCCTCAACCTGGCTGCGGCCGCCACCGGGCTGCTGGCTGCGGCCGGCAGCCACCCCGGGACGCTGGCCCTGCTGCGCCACCAGCCGCTCGCCGGCATCCCGCTCGTGGGCCTCAGCGCGACCGTCGCCTACCTCGCCTACCTGGTCATGACCGCCCTGCCCACGGCCCTTCCCAAACTGTGAGCGAGTGGCTCGCCGAGCGAGTCGGCGGCTGGCTCGCCGCCCGGAGCACGCGCCGGGACGTCCTCGTGCGGACGACGATCGCGGGCGCCGCCCTGGCGACCTACCGGATGCGCTACGTCCTGCGGCCCGGTACGGCCATGGAGCTGATCGCCAACAACCCCGCCCCCGGCCGCGCCTGCCTGGCGGGGAGCCTCTGCAAGGCGGACGGCTACGTCGAGTTCTGCTGCACCATCAACCAGGGGATCAACACCTGCCCGCCCGGCACGATCGCCGGGGGCTGGTGGAAGGCGGACGGGTCGCAGTACTGCGACGGGCCCCGCTACTACATCGACTGTTCGGGGTCCTGCACCCGCTGCCAGACCGGCTGCGAGACCGGGTTCTGCCCCGACTGCGACGCCGGGCCGGGGTGTGACTGTGCCAACGGCGACTGTAGCAACCGCCGCACGGGATGCCGCACCTTCCGCTACGGCCGGTGCAACCAGCACGTCGCCTGCGTGGGGCGGCTCACCTGCCGGGTGGTCTCGTGTACCCCGGCCTGGATGCTCGACCCGACCTGCACCACCTCGGCCACGACCGACAACCGCACGGCGAACCACCACGCCGGGTGCCTCGACCACCTCGTCGTCCCGACGGTCGGCATCGCCCGCACCCCCAGCGGGCAGGGCTACTGGCTCGTCCAGCACGACGGCACCGTGAGCATCCACGGCGATGCCAGGTTCTTCGGCTCGATGGGCGACCGTTCCCTCAACGAGCCCATCATCGGCATCGCCCCCACCGCAAGCGGCCAGGGGTACTGGCTCGCCGCCGCCGACGGGGGCATCTTCAACTTCTGCGACGCCCCGCTCCTCGGCTCGACGGGCAGCCTCAAGCTGAACCGGGCCATCGTGGGCATCGCCGCCACGGCGTCAGGGAACGGGTACTGGCTCGTCGCCGCCGACCGCGGCATCTTCGCCTTCGGCGACGCCCAGTTCCACGGGTCCACGGGCGGGATCCAGCTCAACCAGTCCATCGTCGCCATGGCCCGCACCCCCGCGGGGAACGGGTACTGGCTCGCCGCCGCCGACGGCGGCATCTTCGCCTTCGGCGACGCCCAGTTCCACGGGTCCACAGGCTCCATCGTCCTGAACCAACCCATCGTGGGCATGGCCCCGACGGTCTCGGGGGGTGGCTACTGGCTCGTGGCCGCCGACGGCGGCACCTTCAACTTCGGGGACGCTCCGTTTCTCGGCTCGGCGGGAGACGGCGGCAAGCGCGTCGGCGGCATCGCCGTGACGCTGAGCGGGCGGGGGTACTGGCTGGCGGCATCGGCCGGCCAGGTGCTCCCGTTCGGCGACGCCGTAAAGTAGGTTCAAGCCCAGGGTGGCCGCCCAGGGGAAGACGGCCCAGCCCGCGAGGGGGACACTTGGACTACACACCGCATACCGAAG
>DASPZW010000288.1:0-9967 GCA_035636055.1 Actinomycetota bacterium | reverse complement strand
GCGACGAGCTTGCCGAGCCCCAGCAGGCCGAGGTCGGGGTCGGGCGACTTGGACAGCCAGTCCAGCACCAGGGGCAGCATCTGCTGCATCAGCCGGGAGGACCGGGTCAGCCCCCGGGTCAGCTGGCGCAGCGTGCGGCGGGTCCGGTCGGCGTCTGCAAAACCGAAGGCGCTCAGTCGAGTCCTGTAGGCGTCGGGGACGGCCTCGGCCCAGACCGCAGCGTCGCTCCCGGCGAAGGCCTCGAGGAGGGGCCGGAAGTAGAGCTGCTCGTGGACCGCTCGGACCGCTGCCTGGTGGCGGCGAAGCTCGTCATCGAAGCGGGCGAGTGCGGCCCCGGCGGCGTCGTCCCGGTACCCCATGACGCGGGCGAGGCGGCCCCGTGCCTCGGGGTCCTGCGGGACCGCATGCACCTGCTGCTCGTCCTCCAACTGGAGGCGGTGCTCGACGGTGCGGAGGTAGGTGTACCCGGCGGCCAGCACGGCGGCGTCCCCGGGATCGACGTACCCGGCGGCCGCCAGCTCCTCGAGGGCGGCCAGGGTGGTCGGCGACCGGAGGGCCGGGTCCCGGCGCCCGTGGACGAGCTGCAGGAGCTGGACGGCGAACTCGGCGTCGCGGATGCCCCCGCGCCCCCGCTTGACCTCCCGGTCGGACAGGCCCCGGGCAGCGACTGCGCTCTCGGCCCGGGCCTTCATGTCCCGCACCGCCCGCAGGTCGTCGGCGCCGAACGGCCGATCCCAGACGCGGCGTGCCGCCGCCGCGGCGAATGCCGCGCCCAGCTCGGGGTCCCCCGCCACGGGCCGGGCCTTCAGGAGGGCCTGGAACTCCCAGGGCTTGGCCCACCGGTCCCAGTAGGCCTCGTAGGACGTCAGCGGGAGGATGAGGCGGCCCGACCTGCCCTCCGGACGGAGGTCGGTGTCGACCCGGAAGCACCGCCGCACGATGTCGAGCACCGGCAGCGGGTCGGCCTCCCCCGCGAAGATGACGTCGATGTCGCTCGCGTAGTTGAGCTCCCGGCCCCCGAGCTTGCCCATGCCGATGACCGCCAGGCCCTCGCCGGCACCCGCGAGGTCGACGGCGCCCCGGAGCACATCCTCGGCCAGCTCGGCCAGCGCCGCGCCGACGGGCCGGAGCCCTTCCAGGCCGAGGAGATCCCGTGCCGCGATCCGGAGGTACTCCAGGCGCTTCCACCGGACCAGGGCCTCGGGGGTGCCGGCCGCCACCGGGAGGCGGCGGCCGAGGTCGGCCAGGACGTCGAAGGCTCCGGCATCGACGGCGAGCAGCTGGGTCAGCGACCGGCTGGCAGAGACGACCGCGACGACGGCCCCGGCCAGGGCGGGTTCGGCCTCGAGGCGATCCTGCAGCTCGGGGTGGTGACCCGTCAGGCGCGCGATCGCAAGTTCCGCGGCCCCGGGGGCAGCGGAACGGCCGACCATCTCGCCCAGCAGCGTCGTCACCATGTTTGTATACAGATCGTAGTCACACTCGACCCTCGGCCAGGCACTCCACAAGGAGCTCGCAACGCTCCGGTGACCCGGAATCGAGTAGGTTCTCACCGGCCCAGGACCTGGTACGACCGATGAGAAAGGTGCGGCGGTGGAGTCCCTGAACCCGTGGGTGGGCACCCTCGAGTACTTCGACGAGGCTGCCGGCCTCATGGGGCTCGACCGGGGGATCCACGAAATCCTCCGGCAGCCGAAGCGCTCCCTGATCGTGTCGGTGCCCGTCCGGCTCGACTCGGGCGAGGTAACCGTCTTCACCGGCTACCGGGTCCACCATGACGTCACCCGGGGGCCCGCCAAAGGCGGGATCCGCTACCACCCGGACGTCTCCCTCGACGACATGAAGGCCCTGGCGATGGCCATGACCTGGAAGTGTGCGGTCGTCAACGTGCCCTACGGCGGGGCCAAGGGGGGCATCACCGTGGACACCCGCGGCATGTCGTCCGGCGAGGTGGAGCGGATGACCCGGCGCTACGCCTCCGAGATCCTGCCGCTGATCGGACCCAACCGCGACATCCCCGCCCCGGACCTCAACACGGACGAGCAGATCATGGCCTGGATCATGGACACGTACTCCGTGAACATCGGGCACTCGGTGCCCGGCGTCGTCACGGGCAAGCCGGTGTCGATCGGCGGGTCCGAAGGCAGGCCGGAGGCAACGGGCCGGGGTGTGATGTACCAGGTCCTCTCCGCGTTCAAGACGCTCGGGATGGGGGTGGACGACATGTCGGTCGCCGTCCAGGGCTTCGGCAAGGTCGGCGGCAGCGTCGCCAAGCTCCTCCACGACCAGGGCTGCCGGGTCGTCGCCGTCTCCGACGTCACCGGGGGCGTCTACAACGAGCGTGGCCTCGATCCCGAGGCGCTGCAGCGCCACTGCCGGGTCACCGGCTCGGTGGTCGGCTTCCGTAGCGCCGACACCATCACGAATGCGGAGTTGCTGGGCCTCGACGTGGACGTGCTGGTGCCGGCGGCGCTGCAGGGCGTGATCAACGAGTCCAACGTCGATGACGTCCGGGCGCGGATCATCGCCGAGGGGGCCAACGGCCCGACCACACCCGCCGCCGACCGGGCGCTCAACGAGCGCAAGGTCCTGATCATCCCCGACGTCATGGCCAACGCCGGCGGCGTCGTCGTGTCCTACTTCGAGTGGGTCCAGGACCTCCAGGCGTTCTTCTGGTCGGAGGAGGAGGTCAACATCCGGCTGCGCCAGGTCATGGAGCGTGCGTTCCTCGAGGTGTACCGGATGGCCATGGAGAAAGGGTGGACCATGCGCCAGGCGGCCACGGTCCTGGCGGTCTCCCGGGTGGCCGAGGCCTGGCGGTCCCGGGGCCTGTACCCGTAGTTCGTCCGTCGTTCGCCACCTGGGTGGTTGCAAATGAGGCGCACCCTGCCTAAGCTGAGTGAATTACATCCCTGTAACTCGTTGCTTCAGGAGGCTGGTTCTCAAGTGGACGAACAGGAAGCGGGCTTCGGCGACCGGGAACGCCAGATCCTCGAGTTCGAGCGCTTCTGGTGGAAGTACGCGGGGGCCAAGGAGCGGGCGATCAAGGAGAGTCTCGACATGTCGGCCACCCGCTACTACCAACTGCTCAACCAGATCATCGACATGCCCGACGCCGTCGCCTACGACCCGATCCTCGTGAAGCGCCTGCAGCGGTTGCGGGCCTTCCGGCAGCGGGAGCGGGTCGCCCGCCGGCTGGGGGCCCAGGTGTCCGAACATTCCTGATCACGTAAGCGTCAGGAGGCGTGCTCTAGCGTCACCCTCGTTGTCAGCCTGACGTCCAGGGCACCGGACGCACCAGCCGGGGTGCTCTGGAGGGACGGAATACTCACGGCGGAGGTGGCGCTCGAGGTCGCTTCCACGACGAGGCCCCGGTCGAGGTCGAACCGGGCGGAGGTTGTGTCGGTCGCCGTGCCGGTGAGGGTCCCTGGGGCCGGGACCGGCGTGGGGGAGAGAACAGACCCCGGACCGTTCGAGGCAGCCACCACCTGACCCTGACGAGCGATGCCGATCGTCGCCAGCCGCCGCCCACCCGCCAGGGAGAACCCCTCGAGCCTGCCGGTGCCCGTGAGGCGGATGCTGCTCGCCGCCCCCGACGAGGACACGTCGGCGTTCCAGCGGTCCCGCAGGCGCACCCCCCTCGCCGGGAGCGGCGGCCGGCTCTCCGCCAGCAGGCGGCCGAGGTCGAGGGCGTCGATGGCGCCCACCGGCACACTCGGCGTCCCCGTGATGCGGATGACGTGGCCGTCGGGCCCCACGTCGAGATCCAGGGACAGCGCCGGACCCGGGTCGATGGGTCGTGCGTCCTGCAGCGCCGTGCCGGGCTCCAGGGTCAGGCGGAGGCGCCCGCCCCCCCTCGGCAGGCTCGCCAGGACCTCCTCCCGCACCGCGGCCTCCAGGTGGACGGTGTGGCTGGCACCGGGTGACGTGGCGGTGCCGTCGATGGTCCAGCGGTAGGTGGAGACCCTGCCCCGCGGGTAGCGGTAGCGGAGGGACGCCGTGCCGCCGCCGCATCCCCCGGCGGCGAGGCACAGCAGCGCCAGGGCGGCGAGGGCGCGGTTCATTCCGGTAGCCTCGCGGGAAGAGTTGGGGAATACAACGAGGCCATGGAGCACAACATCGACGCCTTTGTGGACATGGTCCGCAGGGACCCAGCCCGCACCGGCTTCATCCTGGACTTCGACGGGACCCTGTCGCCGATCGCCCCGACGCCGGCGGAGGCCAGCGCCCTCCCGGGGGCGGAGGGAGTCCTGGCGGCCCTCGCCGGCCGGTACCCCCTCGTCGCCATCCTGTCCGGCCGCCGGGCCGAGGACGTCGCGGGGCTGGTCCCGGTGCGTGGCGTGCGCTACCTGGGCCTCTACGGGGCCGAGGAACTGCGCCCCGGCGAGCCGGTCCCCACCCCCCGCCGGGTGGTGCCGGGCCTGGTTGCCGAAGCGAAGGCCTTCATCGAACGGGAAGGCCTTTCGGGGGCCGGGGTTGAGGACAAGGGCCATTCCGTCGCCCTGCACTACCGCCTTGCGACGGCACCCGAAGCCGCTCAGGCGGTGGCGGCATGGGCGACGGCCCGGGCGCAGGACCTCGGCCTCCAGGTGCGGCCCGGCAAGATGGTGGTCGAGCTGACGCCGCCCGGGCCGACCAAGGCCGACGCCATCGAGCGACTCGTGACCGAGGACGGCCTCGGCCGGGTCGTGGTGGCGGGCGACGACGTGGCCGACGTGGGGGCCCTGCGCCGGGCCGGTGAGCTGCTCGGGCCGGGGGCCCTGCGCATCGGGGTCCGCTCGCCCGAGGCCCCCGCGGCCCTGGAGGAGGTGGCCGACGTGATGGTCCCCGGCCCCGAGGGCGTCCTGGAGCTGCTGAGCCGCTTCGCCTGAGGCCCTTTCGCCGCCCTCCGCGCTTCTATCGGCGGGGATGTTTCCGTCAAAAAGACTGCCTCTGAGGGAAGTGAGTTTCCTCCAAAAAGTGCGGATAGCGCACTTTTTGGAGGAAAGTAGGCGCTCCGGCACGGACGTGCGTTCACGGGTCTGGGTAGGACGGGATCCACAATGCAGATCGCTAACAGTCACAAGACCCCGCCCGGGTATCAATTCCGCTCCCGAAGCTCAACGCCGGCTCGACCTTGTCCCGGGGTATATGCCCAGAGTTCGATTCACCATTTCGCAACAGCGCCCAGCGGTCTTTCTGACGGAATCCACTTTTCTGACGGAATCTACTTCTCGCCCCCCTTCAGTCGGTGCCGGGGGTCCGGCGAAGGTAGGGGGAGATGTCCTCGAGCTGGTGGCTCAGCCACTTCCACGGGTTGTTACGCTCCACGACCTCCGCCAGCAGCTCGGCCCGGACGCGGCGCTCCTCGGGGTCCATCGTGAGCGCCGTGTGGATGGCGTCGGCCATCTCGCTCACGTCGTAGGGGTTGACCGTCAGCGCCGCGTGCCCGAGTTCGTACCAGGATCCGGCGTTGCGGGAGAGCACGAGGACCCCATCGTTGCGGTTGACGGCCGGGCCCTCCTTCGAGACGAGGTTCATCCCATCGGCGATCGGGTTCACCAGCAGCACGTCGTAGCGGGTCAGGCTGGCGAGCGCCCGCGGGTAGTTGTCCTCGTTGACGATGACGATGGGCTGCCAGTCGTCGGTCCCGAGCTCGGCGTTGATCCGGTCGGAGGTGTCGAGCACCTCGGCCTCGTAGGCCCGGTACTCCGACAGGGCCCGCCGGGAGGGATAGAGGAGGGCCACATGCGTCGCATTCCCCTGCCACTCCGGATGCTCCCGCAGCAGTTCCTCGAACGCCCGCAGCCCCCGGACGACGTTCTTCGACAGCTCCAGCCGGTCGATGCGCAGCACGAGCTTGCGGCCCTCCAGGATCCCCTCGAGCCAGGCGATGTGCTCGGCGGCCTGCTCGGGAGCCGTCGCCGCCAGGAGGGAGTCGACGTCTACGGAGATGGGGTAGTGGCGGACCCTCGTCTCCCGGTCCTGGTAGCGCACCAGGCCCGACTCGACGTCGACGTCCGCCCGCAGCAGTTCCTGGCAGCACCACATGAAGTTGCGGGCCCACCGGATCGTCTGGAAGCCGAGCAGGTCGTTGGCGAGCATGCCCTCGAGGGTCTCGACCCCGATGTGGGCGGGGAGGACCCGCATCAGGTCCGGCTGGCACCAGGGGATGTGGGTGAAGTGGAAGACGAAGCTGTCCGGGACCAGCGCCCGGAGGTGGGGTGCCACGAGCATCAGGTGGTAGTCGTTCAGCACGACCGGGGTGGCTCCCCCTGCGTCGGCGACCTCCTCGGCGAGCGCCTCGGCGAACCGCCGGTTGACCGCCCGGTATGCATCCCAGGAGATGCGGGTCTGGTGGTCGAAGCGCGGCTGGGTGGGCAGGTTCCACATGCTGTGCTGCAGGAACCAGAACATCCAGTTCGAGATGCGGTTGTAGTAGCGGTCGTAGGTGTCCCGTTCGAAGGTGAGGTAGCGCAGGCGGATCGTCCCCTGGTCCACGGGCACCTCGACGGGGGTGTTGCCCTGCCGGCGGACCATCTCCCGGTCCCCGGGCGTGATGGCGGCGGCCATCCACAACCCGCCGGTCCGCGCCATCACATGCGTCAGCGCGGTCACCAGGCCCCCCGCCCCGCGCCGGGGCACCAGTTCGCCGTCCGGACCCCGCTGGAACGCCACCGGGCCGCGGTTCGAGGCGATCACAAGGCCGCGGGGAAGGATGTCGTCGTCCGGGGGTTCGCTCATGGCAAGCCACTACCCTGCCAGAGCCAGCCCGCAACCGTCGGGGAGGACGCAGGTTAGCATTGACACGGCCCCCAGCGGGCCTCTACCGGCAATTGAGTGGAGGTAGACGGTTGGCGCAGATACACGAGTTGCGATGCCGGGAGTGCGATCGGACGTACGCGGTCGCGCCCATCCACGTCTGCGAGTTCTGCTTCGGCCCCCTGGAGCCGGTCTACGACTACGACGCCATTGCGGCGGGCGTGAGCCGGGCGAGCATCGAGGCAGGCCCCCAGACGGTCTGGCGCTATGCACCCCTCCTGCCGATCGCGGACGACGTCGAACGGGTGGACCTGGGGACGGGCTGCACCCCGCTCATCAAGGCCGACAACCTCGCCCGGGAATTGGGGATCCGGAACCTCTACCTGAAGAACGACATGGCCAACCCCACCCACTCCTTCAAGGACCGGGTTGTCACCATCGCCATGACGGCAGCCCGCGCGATGGGGTTCACCACCGTCGCCTGCGCCTCGACGGGCAACCTCGCCAACGCCGTCGCCGCGCATGCCGCCCGGGTCGGCATGCGGGCATTCGTGTTCATCCCAGCGGACCTCGAGGAAGCGAAGATCGTCACGACCGCCGTCTACGGCGCCAACGTCGTGGCGGTGAAGGGCAACTACGACCACGTGAACCGGCTCTGCTCCGAGATCGCCCAGGCCCTGCCGTGGGGCTTCGTCAACGTCAACCTGCGGCCCTTTTACTCGGAGGGCTCCAAGACCCTGGCCTTCGAGGTCGTCGAGCAACTCGGCTGGGAGGCGCCCGAGCACATCGTGGTGCCGGCGGCCTCCGGGTCGCTGCTGACCAAGATCCACCGCGGCCTGGGGGAGTTGCACCGGGTGGGCCTGCTGGACGCCGCGCCGACGACCAGCATCCACCTCGCCCAGGCGGAGGGGTGCAGCCCGATCGTGGCGGCATTCCGCAGCGGCATCGACCACATCCGGCCCGTGAAGCCCAAGACCATCGCCAAGTCCCTCGCCATCGGCAACCCGGCGGACGGCTACTACGCCGCGCGGGTCGTCCGCAAGACCGAGGGCACGGCGGAGGCGGTCACCGATGAGGAGATCATCGCCGGCATCCGGCTGCTGGCATCGACGGAGGGTCTCTTCACCGAGACCGCCGGCGGCGTCACGATCGCCTCGCTCAAGCGCATGGCGGCCGCCGGGGCCTTCGAGGGCGACGGCCGGGTGGTGGCCCTGCTGACGGGCATGGGGCTGAAGACCGCCGAGGCGCTGACCGGCACGCTCGGCCCCACCGTCGAGATCCAGCCCGACTTCGAGGCCTTCCAGGAGGCGCTGGGCTTCCTGGAAGACCCCGCCTGAGATAATGGCCCCATGAGCGTTCGACTGAAGGTCCCAACGCAGCTGCGCCAGCTCACCGGCGGTGTCCCCGAACTGGACGTGGATGCCGGGAACGTCCGGGAGTTGCTGGAGAAGGTCGGCGGCGACCACCCAGAGCTGCTCGAGCGGGTCCTCGACGATCAGGGGGAGATCCGCCGCTTCGTCAACCTCTACGTCGGCGACGAGGACGTCAGGTTTCTCGAGGGCCTCGACACACCGCTGAAGGACGACGCGGTGGTCGTGATCCTGCCCGCGGTCGCCGGAGGCTAGCCCGACCGCATCGAAAGGCGCAACCCCCGGACCCGCTAGACCCCGACTGCGGCGAGTGCGGCTTCGATGGCCCCCTCCGGGGGCGTGCCAAGCCAGCCGGCGTGCACCGTTCCGCCGGATCCGACGACGAAGGTGGTGGGCGTGAGCCGGACGTCGTACTTGGCGGCGAGCTCGGGGCTGCGCTTGATGTCGATCACCGCCAGCGGCACGTGGTGCTGCGACGCCGCCGCCTGGAGCCGGGGCCGAATCTCCTCGCATTCCGAGCAGTAGGGGCCGCTGAAGGTCACGAGCAGGGGCGCCGGCTCGGTCGCGCCCCCGTCTGAGGGGTCGAAGCGCTGCGGAGTCGGGGCGCCGGCGGCATAGCGTCGCAGCGTCCATGCGACGGCCCAGACGACGACGGCGACAACGCCGAGGACCGCCAGCCGGATCAGCATGGGGTCATGCCCCCTTCGGGGCGCGAGCCCCGAGACGGCGCAGCATCACGTACATCCGGCACCCGACGCAGATGCCGGCCAGCCAGTTGAGGGCCGCAAGGGCGGCGACGATGAGCGACAGCCCCCATCCCACGACCGGGGCGCCGAGGAGAAATGCGAGGGTTGCGGCGAGCAGGAACACTGCCCCGATGGTCTCGGCGAAGCGGTGCGGCGCAGCGGCCTGGCGGGTTCCGGGGCCGATCCCGAGAGCCGGACGGACCACCTGGTGGAAGAGCCTCCCGAACAGCGACCAGCGCGGCCCACCGGCGACGCTGACGGCCATCGCGATCCCGGTGAAGGCGACCAGCACCTTTCCCACCGGCGGGAAGGGCTGGTCGAGGAGGAAGGCGGCTACCGGGAGCAGGGTGTGGAAGGCTGCCTTGCCTCGGGGCACCTTTGAGTCCACTTGGTCCGGCCGCGCCATAACACAATAATGATACCGGGCCAATAGGGGTAATGCAAGGTTACTACGCGGCAGCCCCCACTGGAACCCGACGGGTCTCCGACTTGCCAAGCCGCCGTTAGCACTCTAGATTAGTGAGTGCTAACACTCTCAGCTGCCGATTGCGAACGCTGAGGGCACGGCACCCGCGGTCAAGATCGAAGTTCAACAGGAGGAGGCCCTATGGCTGTCAAGCAACTAGCTTTTCAGGAGGAAGCACGCCGCGCGATGGAGCGGGGGATGGACATCCTTGCCAATGCGGTCAAGATCACCCTCGGCCCCAAGGGCCGCAACGTCGTGCTCGAGAAGAAGTGGGGCGCCCCCACCATCACCAACGACGGCGTCTCCATTGCCAAGGAGATCGAGCTCGAGGACCCGTTCGAGCGCCTCGGTGCCGAGCTGGTCAAGGAGGTCGCCAAGAAGACCGACGATGTTGCCGGAGACGGCACCACCACCGCCACCGTGCTGGCCTGGGCCATGGTCCACGAGGGTCTGCGCAACGTGGCCGCCGGTGCCAACCCCATGTCGCTCAAGAAGGGCATCGAGGCCGCCGTCGAGGTGGCCGTCGACGCCCTCAAGGAGGCGGCGAAGGAGGTCGAGGCCAAGGAGCAGATCGCCCAGGTGGCCGCCATCTCGGCCGCCGACCCGGAGATCGGCGGGCTCATCGCCGACGCCATCGACAAGGT
>DASPZW010000287.1:0-2347 GCA_035636055.1 Actinomycetota bacterium | reverse complement strand
ACCTTGTCGCGCGGCGTCATGGCCCCTGCGACGGTTCGGGTCGACCGGTCGGCAGGGGGGACCGAGCCGGCCTGCTCCAGGGAGATGAGCCCCACGAGCACGCCACCGTCCAGTACCGGGTAGGCGACGAGCGGTGCGTCCTCGGCCGCCACCCGCACGATGAGGTCGTCGATCGTCGTCTCGGGTGAGACGGCCGCCATGGCCCCGGGCGACCCGCCCGCCGGGCTGGGCGTCATCAGGTCCCGCACCCTCGTCCGGGCCAGCACGTCGTCGACGGCACCGTAGGAGCTCTCCGAACGCGCGGCGTTGACAATGAACACGCCGACCAGGGCGACCCAGATCCCGTTCGCCATCTTGTGCCGTGACAACAGGACGATCCCGATGGCCCCCAGCGTGAAGCCGAAGGCCTGCCCGAGGGTGGCGGCCGCCCGCGTGGCGGCCCCGAAGTCCCCCCGGCGTTTCCACATGATTGCCCGGAGGATGCGGCCACCGTCGAGGGGTAACGCCGGGAGGAGGTTGAAGAGAACCACCAAACCGTTGATCGCCGCCAGGTAGTCGAGGACGCCGCGCACCGGCACGGGGACCCCCAGCGGCCGGGACAGGACGGACAGGGCCCCGAACGCAACTGCCAGGCCCACCGAGACGAGCGGCCCGGCGACGGCGATCCGCAACTCCGCCCCCGCCGAGGGGAACATGCCGAGGAACCTGGCGACGCCGCCGAGGAGCCACAGCGTGATCCCCTCGATCCTCATCCCCTCCTTCAGCGCCCGGAAGGCGTGGCCCAACTCGTGGAGCACGATCGAAACGAAGAAGAGCAGGGCCGACGCCAGCGCCATGGCGAGGTACGTGGAGGAACTGAGGTGCTCGTAGCCCCTCGGGAATACCTGGGTGCTCAGCCACCAGGTGAGGAAGGCGGCGATGGGCAGCCAGGACCAGCCGACGCCGATGGGGATGCCGCGGACTCGAAGCAAGGTGAGCCGGGACTCGTGCACCGGCCCATCCTACGATCCGCTCTTGCACGCCCCGACGCGCCGCAGGGCCCTCCTCCGAGGGCCCTGCGGGTTTTCCTCTCGTGGGACGCTCCGGAGGTGGCTACCGGTTCGTGATCGCCTCCTTGCCCTTCTCGAGGGCGTCCTTGGCGTCGCCCAGCGCCTCCTTGCCCTTGCCCTTCGCCTGGTCCATGTACCCCCCGGCCTCGGTGGAGCGATCACCGGTGGTCTTGCCGACCTCCTCCTTGACCTTGCCCTTCACCTGGTCGAGCTTGCCTTCGATCTCGTCGTCCAGCGCCATTGCTGTCTCCTTTCGCCGTCGGGTGTGGTTGTGGTGGCGGTCCCTCCCCACGCGTTCAGCAGGTTCTCCCCTGGTTCTACCCGCTGGCGTCCTGCGGCATTCGTGCCAAAAAGGCGTCCCTAAAGGTGGCTATTTTTGGCACAACGGTTACCAATGTGCGACAAAACCCAACAAACGGGACCGAATTGGGTAAGCTACCGCCCAAGCCGCAAACAGCGCTTGGTTCGCTCATGTAACTCCGGCGCTGGCACGTGTTCGCCACGGGGGGCGTGACAACGAGTGGGCGCGCCGCCCGGCCCGTGACTGGGGGAGGATTTGGGAATGGCTTCAGCTCGCGGAGCCGCGCAGCGGCATTCTTGGTATGTCGTTTTTCCGAAGTTCGTCGCGTGGCTGCTGGCTGCTGGGATGGCACTCGCGGTACTCCTCCTCGCCCCGACTCCGGTCGCGGCGGACCAGAACCCCCCCACCTGCACCCAGAACAACCTCGCCCTCGATATTGGGCGGGACAAGACGATCGTCCGCAACGGCGACACGATCCTCTACACTATCTCTGCCGCCAACCTCGACTCGCCGCAGGGTTCCGCCTGCAACCTCACCGGCACCACATTCACGTTCGTGGCTCCCGCCGCGGACGGGACCCCGACGGGGCCGAGAACGATCCTCCGCTCCAACATCGACTTTCCGGCGGGCACCACGAGGACGGTCCTCGGCCAGGTCCCCTACCTGGTCGCCGTCAATCCCGGTGTGACCGACACCGTGGCCGAGGCGACCGCGAACGGCACCCTTCACGACGCCCCGATCAACGACCAGGCCAACGTCATGAAGACCCTAGGGTCCACCGTGACGCAACCGCACACGACCCTGTCCGCCTCGGTGACCCTCACCGGCACCGTCCCGCCGCTGACCGCGGTCTACGTCTACGTGGAGAAGAACGATTCTTCGACGCCGGCGTCGATGTCCTCCGTGACCCTCACCGACGACGGCTGCTCCCCGATCGTCTCCGCCGGTGGGGATGCCAACGCCAACAAGCTGCTCGACCCCGGTGAGAGCTGGGGGT
>DASPZW010000286.1:0-6114 GCA_035636055.1 Actinomycetota bacterium | reverse complement strand
GGCAGTGGGAGAGACTCGAAGGTGTCCACCTCCTTAGCTTAGGTTAAGGACCGTCCCTGGCGGTAGACGAGAGGAAAAGAGTTGGCCTTTCGGGCAGCTGGGACTGCCCTCCTGTACTTCCAGTGCGCCTAGTGCTTACATGTGCGACACAGCGCTAGCCAAGATGCCACAACTTTCATCAATTCGCAGGGAATGGGCTATTCCCTGCCACATCGGCCACCTGGACTCTTGCGGCATCCAGGGTTTGAGCATGCTGCTCAGCGGACGAAACGTACGCGTTCTGTGCGATGTCGGTTGATGAGACGTGGGCGTCCTCAACCCCAAACATGCCAAGCGGAAGTTCAGCCGCCACGCAGCTGCAGGAAGGGCGCCCCAAACGGTACGGCTATCCGCGCCAGAACTCGGAGTGGCATCTGCCCGATACCGACGGTATCAGAGTGCCGACCTGGCCAAGAAGAGACGTCCGCTCGCTCATGGCGCCCCCCCTAAGCCGGATATAAGACCTATTATTATCACTTGGCTCCAAAACCAGCCTTTGACCCGGCCTTTTGTGCTGTCCAGCCCGCAGGCGAATAGGCTCAGCCGTAGCGATGGGGCTTCGACGGTGACGACGACCGGGCGCTGTCCCAAAACGAGGGGTGAGTTCATCCTCGTTGCCGGCGATGCTGTCGTCGACGACTTCAGGGGACGATCTCGAGACGCTGAGGCCTGAAACGCCAACGGAGGTCAGCGAGGGCGGGCACCGTCCGGGCGGTTTGACCGTGTCTCCGCCCCACGCCCGAGCGAGCAGCTGCCAGCGCCAGAAGGACGAACGTGGCATTCTGTCCTGCCCCTGCTGGTCAGGTAGGCGCGGGAGGTAGTCTCACGGGGGCTCAGCCCGGGGGAGACAATCCACTGCATCGGGATGCGGTCTTGCCCGGCGACATCCCTGCGCGCGGGGAGCCGACGCAGGTCGGCGACATCACCGGGGGGACGCACCGTGACGAAGCGACCAGGGCTCAACCTGGTGGCCCTCGCGCTCGCATGCCTGACCGCAGCCTGCACGGCCCACCTGCCCTCCGCGTCGGTGGCTCCACGCCCGAACGGCTCATCGGGGCTCCCCACCGTGGCGGGCTCGCCGGCGGAGGCACCCACAGGCACCTCCACGCCAGACACGGCGACGGAGCCGGGGCTCCCTTCAGTCATCAGCCACGGGCCTCGGGATCGTGCCCGGGTGGCCCTCACCTTCGACTCCAACATGACCGACGGGATGCTGGCCCGGCTGAACCGCCACCAGGTTCCCTCCTACGACAATCGCGAGGTGATCGATGAGCTCGAGGGTCTCGGAGTCCCGGCGACGATGTTCCTCGCCGGGAAGTGGATCGAGCGATATCCCGACGAGACCCGGCGGCTGGCCGCCAGTCCGCTCTTCGAGCTGGCAAGTCATTCCTATGCCCACCGGGCGTTCCACACGCCCTGTTACGGCCTGCCGGCGATCGGGCAGGCCGGGATGGCCGCGGACGTCGAACGCTCGGAGCGTCTTCTCGCCCAGTTCACCGATCACCCCACGCGTTACTTCCGTTTCCCCGGAGGCTGCTATGACGGCCGCGCCCTCCAGGCGATCGCCTCGGCCGGCGTCGTGGTCATCCAGTTCGACGTCGCCAGCGGCGACGCCTTCGGGCACTCGGTGCCGGCCATCGTGAGCCACGTGTTGGGGACTGTGCGCAACGGTTCGATCGTGGTGATGCACATCACCGACGGGGACACGGCTCCCCTCACCGCCAAGGCGCTCCCTGCAGTCGTCGAGGGGCTCCGGGCGCGAGGCTACGAGCTGGTGTGGGTTTCGACCTTGCTCTCCGCGACCAAGCCCTCCACGAGCGGAGGCTGAAGGGGTCCCGGGCCCACCCACCGGGCAGGCCGAATCCGGCCTGTGCAGCGGCCGTCCGAGGAGTAGGCCATCGCCGTGCCCAGCCAGAGACGGTCGGCCGAGATCGGGAAGACAGCACGGACAGCAGCCCTGCAGCGACGAGGGTGCCCCGTTCTGGTCGCTGATCGCCGCGGTGTCCGTCCCATGTCGAGGGGCACGCCAGCCCCCGAGCGCGACAAGCAGGCGCTGACAGTGGCATCGGTCGGGGCTGAAGGGGATTCGATCGAAGAGGGGCTTGGGCATCCACACGAGCCCGCCCCAGTCCTAGCCTGCAAAGGGGGGAAACGATGATGACGAAGAAAGGGTTCATCGCCTTAATCGCCGCCACGGCCATGTGCATGACCCTGGCAAGTGGGGCGGCGGCGGCAGATCCCAAAGGGGAGCCGCTCTCCCGTTTTCCACGCATACGTTTCGGCCGCAGTTGCCAGAGCATCACGAATTGGGGAGGAGCCGTATTTCCCGGACGCCTGGGGCCTCTGGTAGTCGTGATCGACCGCCAGATGGCGGGTGGCACCGGAGGACAGCAATGGGCATTGGGGGTAGGCGGCTCCTCTCGGTACGGCCGGGCGCTTTGATCGTCGATGTGGGGCCGGGCATCGAGAAGCTGCTCTCGCGCAACGGGCGGGCCGACCCTGGGGGGCCTGCGCTCCGGCGGCTGCAGGACGACCCGGTCCTCGGTTGGGGAGACAAGCCCGGCGAGGCAACCTGCAGGAAGGCCGCCTGGCGACAGGTCGTCCTGTCCCGAGCGCGGCGGCACCGGCACGAGCTGCTCTCGTCGTGGGTGGCCTTGCCGCCGGGACGACTTCCTGATCGCTGGGGGGAGGAGGCCGCCGAGCTCATCCTCAGGGCCAAGCAGGCAGCCCTTCACCGCTCGGGGCCCTGGTCCTGGCTGGAGGGTTGCTACCAGGAGCAGGCTTGGCTCGCCCTGCACGAGGCGGATGCCGAGATCATCGAGTTGTTGGCCCCGGGGGAGTTGCTCGCCCATGCCGAAGACGTGCTGGACAAAGCGCGCCGGACGCTGGGAGCGAGCGACCCGCGGGTGCGGCGCGCCGAATCGCTCCTCCCAGAGGGCGCGACCGATGCCGACAAGCTCCGCCCCCAGCCTGCCCATCCGTCCCGGGGGACCTTCGACGCCGACAAGCTGCGCCCCCAGCTCGCCCACCTGGCTCGGGCCACATTCGATGTCCTGGACGACAGGTACGCACAGAGCCGCGGGTACCGGAATCGCCTCATCCGCCTGACGTGTTTCGCCATGGTCGGCATCGTCCTCGGCCTCCTTGCTGGGACCATGAGCAAAGTGGACTTCGGCGTGGCTGACCACGCCATCAGACGGGGCTGGAGGACGGTCCTGTTGGTGCTGTTGTTCGGATCCCTGGGGGCGCTCGTGACCGCCATCCCACCGGTGGCCAGAGCCAACGGGGTCCGGAATCCCTTCGGGCTTCCGCTCTTCCAGCTGCTGCTGAAGCTGGCGATGGGGCCCCTCTTCGCCATCGTGGGCGTGCTGATCCTGCAGACCCAGCTCATCAAAGGGCTCCAGCCGGCCGAAGACCTCCGGGGACTCCTGGTCTGGGCGACCCTGTTCGGGGCGGCGCAGCAGAGCGTGACCCGCTTCATCGACCAGCGGGTCGCCGGCCTCCTGGGCGAACTGCCCGGCTCGGAAGAGTCATCGAAGAAGGCGCGTGGGACGGACAAGGCGCAGCACAAGAGGTGATGATGGTGGACGGCACATCGCCCCGGCCCAGAAGCGGGGAGGTTCGACCTGCCACCCTGCCTACCGGGGCGAGCCTGCGATGCTGCCCTTGTGGCCCGCTGGAGCCAGGATCGTGGTGCCCACCGCGACGATGCTCGACGAGGCGATGGGGCCGAACATCCGCGAGCCGTCGGAGTTCTGCCGGGTGTCGCCCAGGACGAAGAACGAGGCCATCGAGACGGTCACCGGCCCGAAGTCGTCGTTCACGGTGCCAGGGGCGAGGTAGGGCTCGTCGAGCGGGGCGCCGTTGATCCGGACGGTGTTGCCGGCCACCGACACCGTCTCGCCCGGCAGCCCGATCACCCGGTTCAGGAAGACCGTGGTGGGTTGCGGGCTCGAGCCGGGGGCGAGCCCCGAGTCGGGAGGATGGAAGACGACGACGTCGCCGCGCCGGATGGCGCCGTAGGAGGTCACGGTCCCCACGGACTTGCCGGCCTTGATCGCCGACTGCATCGAGACGCTCTCCTGATAGATGCGGTCCACCCCGAACGCCGCCTTGGTGGTGAGTGGCGAATCGCCGAGCGGCCGCTCAGGCCCATCAGGGCAGCGATGAGCAGCGCCAGGCACCGCGGTCCCCTCACGACGCCCCGGGGTCCGGGGCCGTCTCGGTCACCTGGATCCAGAACGGCACCTTGCGGGGCCGCACGCCCCTCATGGCGTTGCTCCCACGAGGGTGCCGTACTGCTCGTGGAACTCTCGGGCGGCGGGCAGTCGGGGGTAGCGGACGGCGAGCACCATGTCCAGGTCTGCGGCTCGGGACCGCACCGAGCCGACCACCCGCGACGCCAGAGCGAGACGCCCTTGACCGATCGCTTCGTCGGGTACGCCGAGCTCGGCCAGGGCGATGCCGAGATCGATGCGGGCGATCGCCTCCCTGCTGAGGTCGCGCGACCCGGCGGGGACGGCCTCGTGGAGGGCCACGAAGCCCTCTGGGTCTCTCAGCTTCCCGACGAACGGCGGGCCGAGGGATTCCTTCGGCTATGGACGATCAAAGAGTCCTACGTCAAGGTCGCTGGGCTGGGTCTGATGGGGACGATGCGCGACGCTGAGGTCCTTGAAACGGGGCTGGGCGGTGCGGCTCTTTACCCCTGGGCCCGGCCTGGTTGGGGCGGTCGTGACCCCCCGTCCGCTGGAGGGGGTGCTGCAATTCTCTTGCGGTGTGCACCGGCCCCAACCCCAGGCGGCAAGGAAGGTAGTTTCCACAAAAACGCGGTGCAGTGGCATTTGAGATCGGCTCAAGATTCGAGACGCTGGGACATCCAACGGCGAACGGTTGAGTGACCGCCTGTTGGCGCGCTCTCACAGCCGTCTAGTCTGTCTCGTTTATCTCATGGTTTCCATAGCCGACGGTTTGGGAGAGCAAGTCGATAAAGGTCCCCAGAGCGTCCACGTCGAGGTCTGGCGGTGGGTTGCCCAACTCATCCCGTAGCGAGGACAGAAGCGCTTCCATCTCCCCCTCGTTGAGCTCCTGGGGGCGGGTTGTGAAGCCTCCCTGAGAGACTCGGGTGCTACAGAAGAACCCTCCCCGCGCGAAGGTGATCCTGGTGCCCCGGCCCGTATCGATGTCGCCGGTCTCGACGGTCGGAGCAAGCGCCTTCGTTGCCTTGAACTGAGAGAGGAGATCTTCGGAACAGAATCGAGTCCCCCCGTCGATGCCCTGGAAGTCAAAGATCACGCCTCCAGTCCCAAGAACCCCAAGACATAGGTTGGAAAACTCGCGCTCGAAGCTGCGCTCTTTCCCATCCCAGGTTCCCGAGGCCCTGAGCACCACTGGATTGACGAGGTCCGGGCAGATCCCTACTTTCTCGGGGATGGCCTCGATGCGACCGTCGGCCTTCGTCAACTGCTCGCAGGCAGGGCCGGGGTTGGGATGCGAGCCACCGCTCGGCGTGCACGTGAGGGAGGCCTTGGCGATGAGGCTGCCCGTTGTTGATGTTATGGAGAGCGTAAAAGAGCCCAGCGGATCCATGACGTACCTCCGAGATGAGTGAGATTGACGTTTCCTACCCTTTGCGTCCAGTATACGTACTTTCCTCCAAAAAGTGCGGATAGCGCACTTTTTGGAGGAAAGAAGATCCGCCACGCCCCGCCGCTCAGCCCGACGGGGCGACCACGAGCAGCGCCAGGCCCGGCCGCCCCCTCACGACGCTCGGGCGTCCGGGGCCGTCTCGGTCACCTGGATCCAGAACGGCACCTGGCAGAGCCGCTCGCCCTGGGAGAAGAGCTCGAAGAAGTAGGCCCCGGGGGCGGGGATGGAGAACGCAAGGCGGAAATGCAGGAGGGCGGCCCCGCTCCGGGTACGGTCGATCGCATGCGCCGCGACGGCGATCGTGCCGGTCCCCCCGACCCCGGTCGGCCGCCCGTCGGCGTCCACGACCGTGAACTCGACCGGCTGCTCGGTCCCCACCTCCTGGGGGTCGCCCACCAGGCGAACGACGAACGACATGGGCCCGATGGG
>DASPZW010000285.1:0-9789 GCA_035636055.1 Actinomycetota bacterium | reverse complement strand
CTCGCCCCCCGGCTGGGACGCAAGCCGCGCATGCAGTTGACGAAGCTCGAGGACTCGGACGTCCCCGAATGGGCCAGGCCCCACATGGAGGGGGCGGCTCGTGTGACCTCCCCGACCACAGCGGCAATCGTGGATGCCCCGATCGAGTTGGTGGAGAAGGACGTCAAGGTCCAACCCCTCCTGAGCAAGATGCTGACCGACGCCGCCGTCATCCAGAAGCAGATGAGCTACCAGTGAGCAGGCGGGCGGCGCCATAGCGCGCCTCGGGTACGTCGTCCCCGCGCACACCGGGCCGGGGTCGGGGGCGCCAGCCGCTATCCATTCGGAGGGCCGTCCGCTGGAGCCCGACGTCCGGGCCGAGATGGAGGGCAGCTTCGCAGCGGACCTGGGCGAGGTCCGGGTCCACGACGACGAAGCCGCCGCCCGATCGGCGCGCACGATGGGGCCGTCGCCTACGCGAGCGGGTCGCACATCGCCTTCGGTCCCGGCCAGTACCAACCCGCCTCGCCCCGGGGCCGGGGCGTCCTGGCCCACGAGCTCACCCACGTGCTGCAGCAGCGCAACGTGGGACCCGCCGCTGGCGGCGGGCACGAAGGGGAGGCATCCCGGATTGGTGCCGTGGTCGCCGCCGGGGGGAGGGCTCCCCGAATTGCTGCCGGGCTGGAACCTGGTGCCGTCGCCCGCCTCGCCGACACTGCCGCGTCGCCGGAGGCAGAGCCCCAGGGCGCCAAGCCGAAGGACGCGAAACCGGCGCCGGCCCAGGAGTTGCGCACCCCGCAGGACCTCGCCAGAGACGTCGACGAGATCCACCTGGCCCTCAACTCCATACGGAATCGCGAGTTCGTCTACCGGCTGCTCATCCGGCACCACCCCCACATGCGGTTGTTCGACGAGGAGTACTCCCACCGCCACGGGCGGAGTCTCAACGGCGATTTCGAGCAGCTCGGCTCCCCCAACGACACGAGGGCCATGCGCTACCACGAGTACGGGAAGCTGCGCCCGGCGGACAAGGTCTACTTCGCGCTGAAGGACTTCGGCACCGACCAGGACACCTTGTTCTGGGTCCTGCCGGAGGCACGCACCAAGGAGACGGACGACGAGTTCAAGAAGAGCTACGGCGGTGTGTTCTCGAACGAGGGGATGCTGCTCGACCGCAAGACCCCGCGCAGGATCGCGGGGGCGATCAGGGACGAGACCCTTCTCAAGATCCCGGACCGTGACAGGGCACTGGCGCTCCTCACGTACGGGTCCATCGTGGAGGACGTCGACAACGTCCACTTCGCCTTGCACGCGGTCCTGCGAGACCCCGACATGGCGCTGGCAGCCATACAGAGAGCGGACCGCAAGACCGTACGCGCGCTGTACGAGCAACGGTGGGGCATGAGTCTCGAACTCGAGATGCGCAGCCTCTTCAACGATGCACAGCTCGAGCGCGCCTACGTCTTCCTCAATCCCGGCATCAGCGACGAGCAGCGCCTCATCGCGACGGTGAGGCTGGCGACCACGCAGGTCTGGCTCAAGCCGGACAGCCAGGTGATCTTCGACGCTGTCGAGCACGCGAGCAAGGAGGCGAAGGCTGCCCTGAAGGCGGAAATCGACCGGAGCCTCGCCAAAGGCCCGTCATCGAAGCCAGGAGGCGCGCGGGAGCCGAAAGACGGACCGCTGCTCACCGGCATCCGGGACTTCTTCGGCGGCTTGAACGATGCCGACTTCGCCAGGCTGAACGCCATGCTCATGCCGGAGAAGGAGGCCCCGTTGCCTGGGGGCGAGGCGGCAACGCCCTCGGCCCCGGTCCCGGCCATCCCGGTGCCGGTCCCGGCCACGGACGGGGACCCGAACCTCGGGAACGATGCGGCCAGGCACCTGGCCGCCAAGGGAGGCGTCGACAAGCCGTCGGTGTTCAACCAGTTGAAGAAGGCCACGAAGGAGGAGGTGCCGGTCTACGCCGCTGCGTGGACCGACACCAGGGACCGACGGTTCGGGCAGTACGTGCTCGTTCGAATCGACGCGGACCAGTACAAGCCGGTCGGGAAGATCCTGGCGGGCACCCTCGACGAGCGGATCGCCTTCGCCATCGAAAGCGGGGACGAGGACTACCTGACCCACCTGCTCACCGAATTCACCGATGACGACACGAAGCGAACCCTCTGGAACGACGTCGCCGGTTTTCAAAGCCGGGTGGGCGCAACGTGGTCGCAGGGTTACCTGAACAAGGTGCTCATGCTGCTGAAGCCCTCCGACCTGACACCTGCCGAGGCGGTGCGGTGGTACGAGAGCGCCATCAGGCGGGAGGAGAGCTGGGTCGACACGGTCTACGAGCGCGGCGTCACCCAGTCCCGGAACACCGAGTTCCGCGAGCTCAAGGGTTTTGCCGAGAAGGCCGGAGACGGGGAGCTTTCCCCGTCCCAGGCCAAGGAGTACAAGCAACGGCTGGAGAACATGCAGAAGGCGATGGATGCCTACCTCGCGGTGCGGGACCGCTGGGAGGAAAGCATCGAACAGTACGCGCAGCTCGTGATGGGGCTCCTGACCGCCTCCCTCACGGCCGGCATCACCCTCGAGGCAACGCTGGCCGACGTCATCGTCGGGGTCGGAAAGGCGGCCCTCTCCAACGCCTTCTTCAAGGTGGCAACCCGCAAGGTCGTGAAGGGGGACCGGTTCCAGGTCATGGGGGAGGAAGGGGTCCAGACCTTCGTGACCGGCGCGTTCGAAGGTGGCATGAACCTGTTCGCACCGAAGTTTGCCGAGCGCCTGATGGAGGCCGGCCTCAGCAAGGCAGGGATCGAGGCCATGCAGATCGCCGCCGCGGGAGGGGCCCGGAAGGCAGCCCTCGAGTGGAGCACGAAGCTGACCGAGGGCGCCCTCACCGGTGCTGCTTCCTCCGTGGTCGACAGCATCACCAGGTCCGAGACATGGAAGGACGGGTTTGGGGACGGTTTCGAGAAGGTGCTCACCGAGGCCGCGGGGGCCGTGTTGACGGGCGCGCGGGACGTCGCCCTCGTGCACGGCGCCACCAAGGCGGCCGGCGGGGTTGTCAGAGGAGTCGGCGCGCTGGGCGAGAAGGTGGGAGACCGGGTCGAGAGATGGACCGCCCGCAGGTCGGGCGAACCCGGACCGGAAACAGAGCCTGCCGCCGGCGCCGCCGAGCCGGTGGCGGCGGTGCCCAAGCGGAGGTGGGTCACCGACACCGAAAGCTCGTCGCTCGACGACGCACTGCACGGGGATCCCAAGTCCCTGCGCGAGCTCCTGGAAGGCTTCTCGAGCTGGGAGGAGGCGGTCGAATCCCTGCAGGAGGGCCACGGCATCGTCGCCGAAACGCCGCTGGGGACCCGCCGGGCTCTGGTGCGGGCACTGTGGGAGCACCGGGAGACCATCACCAGGGAGTTGCACCGCAAGTACGGCGCCGACACGGTCAAAGGCTCCAGCAACGACCCGGGCAGCGACAAGGACGTCAACTTCTCCGGCGATAACGCCGGACACAACGTGCTCGCCGCCGAGGCCTACCTTGCGGGGAAGTACGGCTCCAACTGGCGCAAGCTGTACCGGATGAGCCTCCTGGTCGAGGCCGAGCGGGTGACCGGCTACCTGGGCGAGACCCGGGCGCTGGTCCTCGATCCCACAATGGCCTTGAAGGGCATCAAGCTCCGTGCCGGGATCGACGTCGAAGCCGAGACGTTGATGCTGGCCCGCCAACTCCGCCACACCCCGCCGGGGCGGCGTGCGGCGTTACTGGAGGAGGCCGACCCCGGTATCGACAGAGCTCGGGCCAGGAGGCTGGGGGATCTCACCGAGGGCGAACGGATCGCGGTGCGCGACGCCGCCTTGAAGGAAGGTGACCGCCTCGCAGCCAAGCACCGGCATCTCACCGACCCCGAGGAAGTTGCGGACAACGGGGTGGCAATGGCCAAGCAGCAGATGCTCGTCAATGCCATGGAGGACGACGCCTACATCACGCCGGGCGCCATCCGCAGGTTCGTCCAGTTCGGCGCGACGCCCGACCTTGTGCACGTGGAACAGGCGGCCCGCGAGCAGCTGCAGATGATGGCAATCCATATCTCCCACGTCGGGAGCCTCCCGGCGGCCCTCCGAACCTACGAGTTCCACAAGTACATGAACAGCGTCGTCGAGGTGCTGTCGGACACCGGCGTGAAGGGGCCGCCGGTGCCGTACCTGCTGCACCAGACCGAGCTGCTGTACCGCGTCTTCCGGAAGGCGGCCGCTGCCGAGGGGCGGCCCCAGGGCATCGAGACTCGGCACCTGGCATCGAAGTGGCACTTGGCCGGCGTGCGCTACACGGACATCGACGTGCCGATCGCGGCACCCTCGGACGCGTTCCTCATGGACATGTGGGGGATGTTCAAGACCGTCGCCGACCGGGAGCTCCCCCTGTTGCGCAAACGGGCCGCCATCGAGGAGGCCGAGACCCGGGAGACCCACCTTCGGGACTCGGGGGTTTTGGCGCTCGGCCGGCACTCGACCGATACGCATGAGGTCAGCGACTTCCAGGGGGCAGCCACCGAGGCCGTCGGGCGCCACGCAGCCATCTTCGAGGACATCCCGGGCATCGTGAAGGCGCATCCGAGGGGTGAGCCCTCCCTCTGGGAGCAGGTCGGGATGCCCCCCGAACCGGGAGAGCTGCTGCGCGCTTCGGATTGGGACGCCGGTGTGACGGTCCGGCACGGGTGGGAGGGCGTCCCGTCGGGGGTCCTCGTCCAGCGGGCTCTTGGCGGTGAGTTCGGCCCGGACGTCTTCATTGTCACGACGGGTGTGGAAGTGAGCGGCAACTACCACACATCCGCGGAGCTGCGCCAGATCCTCGTCGCCCTGGCCGCCGGGAACAACACCAGCGTCACCATCCACATCAAGGAGGGCGGCTCCATCTCGACGATCCCCAAGGGGACCTCCGGGGTGGTCGGCGACGCGCTCCCCGGCCGCCTGCTCCTGCACCTGCCGCCCAGGTTCGCGCAGGCGGGCCAGGTTGGCAGGTTGCTCACCGAGGCCCTGCCCTCGGCTGCCGAGTTCGATGCCTTCGTCAGGGTGCACTTCCCCGAGTCCGCTGCACGGATGGGGGCCGGCATGGACCTCGCGGCGCGCCGGAAGCTGCTCGCCGACCGTGAGACGGAGAACGACCTCCTGCGGGCACTGCGACGGGACCGCGGTGCCTTTATCGACCAGGTTGCCGAGCTGTTCCCGGAGGCCGGGCAGCTCGAGCGATTCATGGACGACCATTTCCCGCTGGAAGCCGAGGGGATCAGCCAGGATCTGGACGACGCCGCCCGCTTCAGGGCGCTCGTCCTCTGGGTCGGCGAGGAAAAGGTCGCCAGGGCGTTGGGGACCGCGGGCCTGCACGCACCCCGGCCCTCCAAGCCCCCTCCAGCTCCGGAGGGGAAGCAGGGGACCATGGGCGACCGGGAACTGTTCCGCCGGCAGCGGGCGGCGGCCCTCGAAGGCAGGGGAGAGGGGGCCCACGGCGAGGTCGTCCACCTCTTGGCCGAGACGCTGCGGCTTGACTCCGATTTCGAGGCGTTCGTGGTGACGCACTTCCGGGAGCTCTACGTCCACATGGACACGGAGTTGTCCACGAGTGCGAGGCGCGAGGCGCTCGTGCAGCGGGCGGGTGCCGATGCCGTCCTGCGGGCCCTGCGCACCGCCCCCCATCCCATTCACGACCTGCTGCTGGGCCTTTTCCCGAGTGCCCACTCCCTCGACGCCTTCATCGAGGCCAAGTTCCCCGATGTCGGTGCCTGGATCGGGGAAGGGGTCGACAACATGAGCAGGATCTCCATGCTCATCCACTCGGCCGGCCAGGCGGCCGTGATCCAGGCGGCGGTGTTGTCGGACACGGCGGCCGCCTCGGTCCGCCAGCAGGAGCGGGGGGGTCCCTTGACGGGCTCGCGCGAGCAGCGTGGGACGCCGTCCGGCGTACCTCCGCCCGGCGTCAAGGGCACCCACGAGATGGAGGAGGCGATGCAGTGGGGAACGACCCGCGGTCGTCGGGCGGCGGACCTGACGGACCGCATCGCCGAGCTGACCCTCGAGGACTTGCACAAGGCAGGCGTGACCCTTGCGGAGGCCCAGTGGTGGCGGGACCGGTACTTCTGGATGAAGGAGAACAACCCGTTGAACCCGGCAACGGGCAAAGGAAACCGTGCGGCCCCCAGCCGCTACGCCCTTCTCCAGAAGGCGGTCATCCTGCTGGGCGGCAGGTGAGGCCGCATCCTGAGATCCGCGAAGCCCTGAGGTAGACTCCGCAGCTAATCGAGCGCCCGTAGGTGCGTGCGACAGCTTGGAGGGCGAGCGCTGCCTGACTGCCTCCGAACAGGGTTCTGGCCCCACGCCTTCGACGGCCTGACCCTGGGCTCGATCTACGCCATGATCGCCCTCGGCTACACCATGGTCTACGGCGTGCTCCAGCTCATCAACTTCGCCCACTCCGAGGTCTTCATGGTGGGGACCTTCGCCGGCCTCTACGCCCTCAAGGCAGTCGGGAGCGGCCCCGAGGGGGGCCTGGTGCTCGCCGGGGTCATGGGCACGGCGATGCTCGCCGCCATGGGCGCCTCCGGGCTCACCGCGCTCGCCCTCGAGCGCATCGCCTACCGGCCGCTGCGCAAGCGCGGGGCGCCGAGGCTCTCCTACCTGATCTCGGCCATCGGGTCGTCGTTGTTCCTCTCGAACCTGTTCTTCGTGTTGAACCCCATCGGGGGTCCTGCCCCGCGTCCCTACCCCCAGGTGATGGTGCGCCGCACCGCGTTCACCCTGTTCGGGTACGGGGTGTCCAACCAGCAACTGCTGATCGTGGGCACCATGATCGTCATGTACGCTGCCCTCGACCGCTTCGTCATGTCCAGCCACACCGGGCGGGGGATCCGGGCCGTGGCGGAGGACCCCGAGACGGCGGGCATGATGGGCGTGAACATCAACCGCATCGTCGTCGCGACGTTCCTCGTCGGCGGCCTGATGGCGGGGGCCGCAGGCTCGTTGTACGGCATCTACTTCGGCCAGGCCCGCTTCGACATCGGCTTCATCCCCGGCATCAAGGCCTTCACGGCGGCGGTGCTCGGGGGCATCGGCAACATCCGGGGGGCGGTGCTGGGCGGGCTGCTCCTCGGCCTGCTCGAGAGCCTTGGCGTCACCTGCATCCGAAGTGACTGGCAGGACGTGATCGCCTTCCTCGTCCTGGTCGCCGTGCTGATGTTCCGGCCCTCGGGCCTGCTGGGCGAGGCGGTGCGGGGTTGAAGCTCGCGGGCCGGACCGAGGCGCTGGGGACCTGGGTGCGAGGCCATCGCGCGGCGGCGTCCGGCCCGGTGGTCGCCGGCCTGCTGATCGTCACCCTCGTGCCCCTGCGGTTGTCGACCTACTGGCAGTCGGTGCTCGTCGACACGCTGCTGTTCGCCCTGCTCGCCCTCGGGCTCAACGTGGTGGTGGGCTTTGCCGGGCTGCTCGATCTCGGCTACGTCGCCTTCTATGCCATCGGCAACTACGCCTTCGCCATCGTGACCGCGGGCACGTTCTCCAAGGCGCTGTTCTTCGGGAACGGCCTCCACCTTCCGCCCCCGCCGATGTGGCACGACTGGATGTGGCTGCTGGTGCTCGCCGGCCTCGTCGCCGCCATGGTCGCGGGGGTTGTCCTCGGCGCCCCGACGCTACGGCTGCGGGGCGACTACCTCGCCATCGTCACGCTCGGCTTCGGCGAGATCGTGCGGATCTCGGCCCGCAACTTCGACTCGATCACCGTCGGGCCCCGTGGCATCACCGCCATCCCGCACCCCGAGCTCCACCTCTTCGGCTGGCACTACGCCTTCGGGCTCGATCCGCGGCCGTACTACTACCTGCTGCTGGTGCTGGTCGCCCTGATGGTCGGCGTCGTCGTGCGGCTCGACCGGTCCCGCATCGGGCGGGCCTGGGTGGCCATCCGGGAGGACGAGCTCGCCGCCGCCGCCATGGGCGTGCCCACGGTGCGGATGAAGTTGTGGGCCTTCGCGATTGGGGCGTCGACCGCGGGCGTGGCGGGCGTCGTCCAGGCCAGCCGGGTCAACTTCGTGAGCCCCGACGGCTTCACCCTGCTCACCTCGATCTTCATCCTGTCGATGGTCGTGCTCGGCGGGATGGGCAACATCTGGGGGTCGATCGTCGGGGCGGGCGTGATCGTCATCGTGCCGGAGGTCATCCGCAGGGCAATCCCGAGCTTCCAGCAGTACCGGTTTCTCGTCTTCGGGGCGGTGCTGGTCGTCGTCATGATCTTCCGCCCCCAGGGCCTGATCCCGAGTCGCCGCCGAGCCATGGAGCTGGAGACCGCCGATGCCCCCGTCTGACCCGCTCCTCGAGGCGCGCAGCCTCACGAAGCGCTTCGGCGGCCTGCGGGCGCTGCACAACGTCGACCTCGCGGTGGTGCCGGGCCAGATCCACGGCCTCATCGGGCCGAACGGCGCCGGTAAGACGACCTTCTTCAACCTCGTCACCGGCGTGCTCGTCCCGACCTCTGGGGACATCCTCCTGGAAGGCCACTCGATCGTGGGCCGGAAGCCCTACCAGGTCACGCGGGCCGGGATCGCCCGCACGTTCCAGAACATCCGCCTCTTCAAGGCGATGACGGCCCTGGAGAACGTGATGGTCGGGGTCGACGCGAGGAACCGGGCGGGGGTGCTGGAGGCGGTGCTGCGGACGCGACGTTCCCGCCGGGAGGAGACCGGGGGCGGGCGGAGGGCGATGGCACTGCTCGGCCAGATGGGGATCGCGGGCCTGGCCAACCAGGTAGCCGGCAACCTGTCCTACGGCGACCAGCGGCGGGTGGAGATCGCCCGGGCCCTCGGGACCGGCCCCAAGCTGCTGCTGCTCGACGAGCCGACGGCGGGGATGAACCCGGCGGAGAAGGTGAGCCTCACGGGACTGATCCGCGACGTCCGCGAGCGGGGGGTCACGATCCTGCTCATCGAGCACGACATGAAGTTCGTCATGGGCCTCTGCGAGGAGATCACGGTTCTCGACTTCGGCGAGCGCATCGCCGGTGGCCGGCCGGAGGAGGTCCAGCGGGACCCGAGGGTCATCGAGGCCTACCTGGGCCGGGGGGCGGTCGAGGGCCCGCCGGGGGCCGGCTCGTCCGGCTCGGGGACTGGCTCGGGGACTGGCTCGGGCGGGCGGGAGTAGCGGCGTTGGCGGCGATCCTCGAGGTGCGCGGCCTGCGGGTGCGCTACGGCGCGATCGAGGCGGTGAAGGGCGTGTCGCTCACCGTCGGGGCCTCCGAGATCGTCACCCTCATCGGCGGCAACGGGGCCGGCAAGACGACGACCCTCAAGAGCATCTCCTCGGTCCTGCGCCCCGCCGCCGGCGAGATCGTCTTCGAGGGCCAGCGCACCGACCGCCTGCCGTCGCACGAGGTGGTGCGTCGCGGCATCTGCCAGGCGCCCGAGGGCCGGAGGATCTTCCCCCGCATGTCGGTGAAGGACAACCTGGAGATGGGCGCCTACGGCCGGCGGGACCACGCCGGGGTCGGTGCCGACTTCGACCGGGTCTTCACGCTGTTCCCGGTGCTGCGCGAGCGCCTTCGCCAGCCCGGGGGGACGCTCTCCGGCGGCGAGCAGCAGATGCTGGCCATCGGCCGTGCCCTCATGGCCCGACCGAAGCTGCTGCTGCTCGACGAGCCGTCGATGGGCCTGGCCCCGATGATGGTCGACCGGATCTTCGACGTCGTGCGTGAGATCAACGCCCAGGCACGCCGATCCTGCTCGTCGAGCAGAACGCCCAGATGGCCCTGCAGACGGCGAGCCGGGGCTACGTGCTGGAGTCCGGCAC
>DASPZW010000284.1:0-6322 GCA_035636055.1 Actinomycetota bacterium | reverse complement strand
CTGCGGTGGGGCGATCGTGGTCTCGATGGGCACCGGGGCCGGGTTCACCTGCACAATCCAGCTCTTGGTCTCTACCGGCGGAACGGTGCGCACCCCGTCGCCGAGCGTGCAGGCCGGCGTGGGGCAGACCTGGAAGACGATGGTGTAGGTGCCGGCGGGCGTGGCAGGAATGGTCCGGACGGTCATGCCCGTCGACCAACCGGCTTGGCCGCCGCAGGGCTGCGAGAACACCGCCGAGAGGTAGATCGACGTGCCGCTCGCCACCTCCAGGCAGGTGGGGGTCCCGTCTGAGGCGATCGGTATCGACGTGACGGTGGCGTTGGTCTGGTCGCCCGCCTGAAGCGTGAGTGAGCCGGGCGAGATGTCCAGGGCTCCAGCGGGGCTGGCGACGCCGAGGATGGCGAGCAGCAGGAGGGTGAGCAGCAGGAGCGCCGTCACCCCATGGCGCCTTAGCCAGGTCACCGAACCTCCCACATCGCCTGAGCGAATTGTCCGCGTAACTTCCGCGTAACTATGGGGCCGGGACGTCCCCGATTACAAGGAGAGCGGCTGGCTTGAGGTGAATCCTGCACGGTCCGGAGCGGTCCGGAGCGGACCGGCGTGCTAGTGGATGTCGTACGCGATGTCCCAGCCGGCCTTGTTGTTCAGGTAGAACCGGAGCCGGTAGTGGCCTGGGGCGAAGGGCTTGGTGGTCGCATCGAACTCCACGTAGAAGTGCGTGAGGGGCCTCTTCAGCGTGTAGGTCTGCGAAGGGGTGTACGTGCACCCCTGGATGCGAACAAAGGTGAGGACCGTCCCCGTCACCGCCACGTGGTCGTTCAAGGAGACCACAGCGATGATCTTCTTGTCCGAGGCCGACGAGAAGCTGGTCGTGGCCTGCGCCGTCCCCGCAGCGTCCACCCTTGCCATCTGCACGCCGATGATCCCGACCTGTTGGACCGGCGGAACCGTCGGATCGCAGGTCGCAGCCGGGGTCGGGCTCCCGGGCACCCTCGTGATACCTCCGATGGTGACGGAAGGATCCGAACCGGTGTCCACGCCGGTACCGGTTGAGGAGTCGGGGGCAACCGTTGCGCTCCCGGATGTGGATCCCGGCCTGGGCGACGATCCAGGCGTCGACCCGGCGTTGGCGCCGCTCGTGGTGGTGGGGTGGGCGTCCGGCTTGGTCGCCGAGGTCCCGGAGGTCGCCGCGGGGGTGGCGGCTGCCGTCGCTCCTGGTGCGGGGCTGGAGCCCGCCGGAGCCGTCGAAGTCCCCGACCCCCCGGCGGATGGCGAACCAGCGACGGAACCCGCCTTCTGGGACCCGCCGGTGCACGCGGTGAGCGAGACCGCGAGAACGAGGAGAGAGGCCTGCACCCACGTGGTGCGGGTGGGCCTTCGGACGTCGAGCGTGTGATACCGGGCCCTGGTTGCGAAAAGCCTCATTCCTTACACTCCCCCGATATGGCCGTCCCCGAAGGGCAGAAGCACACCGCAGCACAGCCTCAGCCCGGGAAGGTCACCCAATCCCGGGCTGAGGCGTTGACCGTCTGCGATTCCCGAAGCGTCGAAGGCCCGCGTGATGGCTGCTCTTCGAACCCCGACTGCTTGAGGTTCTAGCAGTTTGAGAGTGCGATCCCGATGAGGCCGTTGCTCAGGTCAGCCTCACCAGTGGTGATGAGCGCGTTTCCTGCGTCGTCCCCGTTCTGTCCGCCGATACCCAGCAGCTGGCCGTCGTCGTGGCCGAGCAGACCGTTGCTGAGGTTCAGGCCCTCGAGGCCGCCGAGGTTGACGCCCACGAGACCGGCGCCGCCGGCGACGCTGACGAGCTCGCCGTCGCCGCAGCCGTTGCCGAGCAGGTTGCCGTTGCCGTCGCCGCCGAGCAGGCCGCCGAGGTTGATGCCGCCGAGGGGGCCGCCCCCGTCAGCGAAGGCTGCCGCGGGTCCCACCATGAGCATGCCGCCGACGAGTGCTCCCACGGCCCACTTGCGTACTTTCATCCTCTGTCCCCCTTTTGGTTCGGGTACCTGCCCCACTAATAGTAATTAGAAATACCCAGCTTTTGACCAAAATGACCCTTTCTAAAGGAATCTTAATTACACCGGTCAGGTTCGAGGGACTGGACAGAGTGAAACGATCAAACGGTGAAGAACACCTAAAACGGCCAGTCCCAACCGGCCTTGACAGCGGATCGGTGTCCTGGCATGGTCACGATCTTAGAATTTCTCGAGATCCCTTTTACAGTCCGGCCGCTGAGGGTGCCCGCGCGGCCCTCCATGGAAGGGGTTCCTGCCATGCATGAGAGATCGACAGCAGCCCGCGCGGTGATCCCGGCGATCATCGTGCTCGCGTCGATGACACTTGCTCCCCGGATGGCCGCAGCTGCAGCCCCGTCGTTGCGGTGGCAGCGTACGCTGGCAGGCAGGGCCTCGGTCTGGACGTCGCCGGCTCTCGCCGATGTCGACGGCACAGGGAACAACAATGTCGTCGTCGGGGGCCAGAACGCGTTCGTCTACGCCTACGACCCAGCGGGCAACGTCCTGCCGGGCTGGCCCGCCGAGGCCATCGCAGCGGTGGATTCCTCGCCCGCGGTCGGCGACGTCGACGGCAACGGACGCAACGAAGTGGTCGTCGGCAGCGGGTCGCTCGACGTGCCAGGCGAGCGGGGCGGGGTGACGATCATCGATCCCAACGGTCAGGTCCGCTGCAACTTCCTGACGCCGCCCAGCCCCGACGGCCTGACCGCCGTCTTTAATTCCCCGGCCATTGGGGACGTGACAGGGGACGGGAAAAACGACATCGTCTTCGGCTCGTTCAACCACCACATCTATGTGATTGACGGGCACTGCAACAAGATCGCCGACTTCGACAACGGCGACACGGTGTGGTCGGCACCGGCCCTCTACGATGTCGACCACGACGGCGCCAAGGAGATCTTCATCGGCGGCGATTCCTCCTTCGGCGGGGGCGGGACCTTCCATGACGGCGGCATCTTCCGCTCGCTCAAGTACCACGCCGGCGCCCTCGTAGAGCGGTGGGAGCGCAACGACACCAAGGAGGACTTCCAGAACGGCGCGGCGATCGGCGACCTCGAGGGCAACGGCCGTCTCGCGGTTGTCACCGGGTCTGGGGCCTACTGGTGCCGCAACCAGGGCAAGGGGTGTGACGACGCAGCCAAGGTGTGGGCGTTCCACCTTGACGACGGCTCCAACGTGCCGGGCTGGCCGAAGCCGACCACGTACTACACCTTCCTGGCCGCTCCCAGCGTCGGCGACCTCGACGGCGATGGCAAGCTCGATGTTGTCATCGGCTCTGTTAACTACCAGAACAACCAGCCGGCCGGCGGTGCCGTCGACGCCTTCCTCAGTGGCAGCGGCTACGCCCGCTCCACCTGGAAGTCCGGCATCGAGGAGTTGGGCTCGCCGATGATCGCCGACGTCGGCGGTGGGGCTCCGCAGGTCGTCGTGTCGAGCGTGATCCTCGACAAGGGCATGAACGTGGTCGGGGGCTACACCGGCAACAACAAGAACGCGGTGGCCATCGGCCAACTGGGGAAGGACCGCTTCGCCCTGGTCAGCGCCTCCGGGGACAGCGTCGACGCGTACGACATCCCTGCGCCGACCTCGGCCGCCTGGCCGCAGTTCCAGAACAATGCCCAACGCAGCGGCACCAGCTACGCTGGACCTCCGCCGCCTGCGCCCTGCACCGCCGGCTACCGGACGGTGGCGGCCGACGGCGGGATGTTCACGTTCGGCACCGCCAGTTTCCAGGGCTCCGCGGGCTCGATCCGGCTCAACTCTCCAGTTGTCGGGATGGCCGGCACGCCTGCGGGGCCGGGGTACTGGCTGGTCGCCAAGGACGGAGGCATCTTCAACTATGGCGTCCCGTTCCAGGGTTCGGCCGGTTCGCTGCACCTCAACTCCCCGATCGTGGGCATGGCGGCCACCGCGTCCGGCGGCGGCTACTACCTGACGGGCGCCGACGGGGGGATCTTCAACTACGGCGATGCATTCTTCTTCGGCTCGACGGGCAGCATCCATCTCAACTCGCCGGTCGTGGGCATCGCTGCCGCCCCCTCGTCCACGGCCACGCCCTACGGGTTCGGCTACTGGTTCGTCGCCAGGGACGGCGGAGTGTTCAACTACGGCTTCGCAGGCTTCCACGGCTCGACCGGGTCCCTGCACCTCAACTCGCCCATCGTGGGCATGGCGGCCACGCCAAGCGGAGCCGGCTACTGGCTCGTCGCCGCAGACGGCGGCATCTTCAGCTTCGGGGATGCCCAGTTCTGCGGCTCCGTCGGGGGCGCGCACCTCAACTCCCCGATGGTCGGGATGGGCTAGCGCCCTGCCTCCGTCCGTCCGTTCGCCCAGGTCGGTCCCGGGGTCGGCGTCAGCTCTCCCGCCCTAAGGCCTTGAGCCGGCGCTGCTCGGGTGACGGGCAGCGGACGTTGCGGACCAGGTGGAGGCCGCGCATCGCTCGGATCACCAGGCCACTGAGATCCACCTGCCACCACTGCAGGCCGTGAAACGCCGAGCTGGGGAAGGCGTGGTGGTTGTTGTGCCAGCCCTCGCCGAAGGACACGAGCGACATGATCCAGTTGTTGGTGCTGAAGTCGCCCGTCCGGTAGGGGCGCCGGCCATAGAAGTGGCAGATGGAGTTGATGCTCCACGTGACATGGTGGAGGAGGAAGACCCGCACGAGGCTGCCCCACACCAGCGCCGTCAGCGCCGAATGCATCGAGTGCGTGACCGCCAGTGCGATGGCCGGGGCCAGTGCCAGCGACAGCACGGTCCACAGCGGGAAGAGGGCGCTCACAATCCTCAGTCCACGGTCCTTCTGCAGGTCGGGGGCGAAACGTTCGATGCGCGTCCGCTCGTGGTCGAAGAACCAGCCGATGTGGGCGTGCCACAGGCCCAGCAACGTCGCCTTCAGCCCCGTGCCGTCCACAAGGTGCGGCGAGTGAGGGTCACCCTCCTTGTCGGTGTACATGTGGTGACGGCGGTGGTCGGCGACCCACCCGATGACCGACCCCTCGACGGCCATTGAGCCTGCGATCGCCAACGCCACGCGGATGGGGGCGGGGGCGTCGAAGGCTCCGTGGGTGAGCATCCGGTGGAAGCCGACGGTCACGCCGAGGATCGAGAGGCTGTAGAGCCCGACCAGCAGCGTGATGTCGAGCCCCGAGATGCCGCCCCAGAGGAACCGCAGGCCGAGCAGGAACGTGAGGAACGGGATGACGGTGATGGCGAGGGTGAGCCGCCGCTGAAGCTTGAGGTTGCTGGCGGCCACGGTGATGGCCTTCGGGGTGGTGGGGGTGGCCGGCTTGGCCTCGGTTGTCGGGGCCTCGGTTCGGAGCATCTCGTCGATCTCACTTACGGATGTTGGGGTCATATGTTCAGTCGCTCCGCTTTTCGGGCCGGGGCACGTCGGGCAGCGCGCCAGACGGGCCTGAGGCGTTCCAGGGTGGATCAGGATGCCTGTCACATCGCGCACCATGCGTAACCCAGGTGACACGATCGAAGGTCGATGCGGCACCGGGAACAGGAGTGGGCCTCAGTCGCCTGCCGGGATCTGAGGCAAGAGGTGGTCCCGAAGGATCCTTGCCGCATCCTACAGTGGTCGGCCTCTCCATGCGGAGAGCCTGCCTCGTGCCGTAGAGCGTTCTTTGACCCTGCGACCGGCCGTTGCAACGCCGCCTGAGGGCGAAGAGGGTTCAGGCCTCTCGGCAGCGACGAGACCTGGCCCGGGCCATCCCCTCGAATGGCCCGGGCGCTGATCTTGGTTCCCCCCCGGCCCAAGAGTCGTGTCCTCCTCCCCCTGGGTCACTCCGGTCATCGCAAGGTACGGCAGATCTGCGGTCCGTACTCTGGTACCGATGAGTTCATGGGTACTCGGAGTGCGTTCATTGTCGATGTCAAGAGCGTGCTTTATGGATCAACGAGCATCCATGCCGACTCACGCATGGACGCCATGCAGAGTGCGGGGGTTCGCCGGTGCCCTCCGCCATCGATCACCTCGACCAGCTCCCTGATCGCATGAGATGCTGGCCGGGCTGAGCGTGCGGGCATAATTCTGCTGACGCGCAGGAGGCCTGGCACAGAAGCCGAGGCGGCCACATGCGATGAAACAACCGCTGCCCGTCCGCTACTGCCGCTCGTGCGGCGCGCGCCTCGCCGGTTCGAACCACGACGACTCTTGCTTCGCATGCCAGAGGAAGGCACGGGCTCTCCTTGCGGGACCGCCAGAGGTGCCAGTCGGGTTCTGGATGAGGGACCGGGTGCGTGATGCCCTGGCGAGCTGGCATATGGGAAGGGTGATCGCCGCCTATCGCATGAATCCGCAG